>NZ_JANCPI010000001.1:0-229096 GCF_024295435.1 Streptococcus sp. CF7_Ac1-8
TAAAAAAATTTTAAAAAAAGTTTCATGTAAAGGTTTACAAAACAACCTACTTGTGCTATACTTAAATCACAAGTTAATACAAGGTGAGTGTTACTAAGTAATATTAGGCATGATCACAGGTGAATTAGAAATCAGATGATTTTCTAGTTCATTTGTGGTCATTTTTTATACTCATATACCTTTAAAATATAAAAGGAGGTTGACATGTATCGAATTCTAAATCCAATAAATCACAATGTTTCGCTTGTCAGGCATGATAAAGGAGAAGAAGTGATTGTGATTGGTAAGGGGATTGCATTTGGAAAGAAGAAGGGAGATTTGATTTCTGAACATCAGGTTGAGAAAATCTTTCGGATGAAGACAGAAGAGTCCAGGGAAAACTTTATGGCTCTTCTCAAAGATGTTCCGCTTGATTTTATCACAGTGACCTATGAAATCATTGATAAGCTATCAAAGAAATATCATTATCCGATTCAAGAATATCTTTACGTAACCTTGACAGATCATATTTACTGTTCTTACCAAGCTCTAGCACAAGGAAGGTACAAGGATAGTAATCTGCCAGATATTTCTACCAAGTATCCTGTCGCTTTTCAAATTGCAAATGAGGCTTTTGGAATTTATCGTCAGAAGCTAGCAGATCATTTTCCTGAGGACGAAATTATTCGGATTGCTTATCATTTCATCAATGCTGAGGGTGAGAATGAAGTCCAAGTAGTTGAGTCGATTGATAAGAGGAAAGAAATTCTCAGGAATGTTGAAGAAGTGCTAAAGGACTATGCAATTCAACGAACCAAAGAGAATAATCATTTCTATGATCGCTTTATGATTCATTTGAATTATTTCCTGGATTATTTAGACCGCTCTAGAGATGATAACCAATCGCTTCTGGATATGGAAGACCATATCAAACAATCCTATCCCAGAGCGTTTGAGATTGGTTCTAAGATCTATGATGTGATTACGCAACATACGGGTCTTGATTTGTATAAGAGTGAACGAGTTTATCTAGTTCTACATATCCAACGTTTATTGTCATAAAATTTATTTAAAATTATATAAGGAGAATTCTATCATGAATAGAGAAGAAGTAACATTGTTAGGTTTTGAAATCGTAGCTTATGCTGGCGATGCTCGTTCAAAACTATTGGAAGCCTTGAAAGCTGCTGAAGCTGGTGATTTTGCAAAAGCGGATGCTCTTGTAGAGGAAGCTGGTAGCTGTATCGCAGAGGCTCACCACGCGCAAACAAGTCTATTGACTAAGGAAGCAGCTGGCGAAGATTTGGCTTATAGTGTGACCATGATGCACGGTCAAGATCACTTGATGACAACTATTTTGTTAAAAGATTTGATGCACCATTTAATTGAACTGTACAAGAGAGGAGTTAAATAATGAATAAATTAATTGCATTTATCGAGAAAGGAAAGCCTTTCTTTGAGAAACTATCTCGTAATATCTATCTTCGTGCTATTCGTGATGGTTTCATTGCAGGTATGCCTGTTATTCTCTTCTCAAGTATCTTTATCTTGATTGCCTTTGTACCAAACTCATGGGGCTTTAAATGGTCTGATGAAGTTGTAGCCTTTCTGATGAAACCTTATAGCTATTCTATGGGTATTCTGGCTCTCTTGGTAGCTGGTACAACAGCTAAGTCATTGACTGACTCAGTAAACCGTAGCATGGAGAAAACCAATCAAATCAACTATATGTCAACACTGTTAGCAGCGATTGTTGGTTTGTTGATGTTAGCAGCTGATCCTATCGAAAATGGTCTAGCTACTGGATTCTTGGGGACAAAAGGTTTGCTTTCAGCCTTCCTTGCTGCCTTTGTTACCGTAGCTATCTATAAGATTTGTGTTAAGAACAATGTCACTATTCGCATGCCTGACGAAGTTCCACCAAATATCTCACAAGTCTTTAAAGATGTGATTCCATTCACTCTCTCAGTTGTTTCACTTTATGCTCTTGATTTACTAGCTCGTCATTTTGTTGGTGCTAGTGTAGCAGAATCAATCGGTAAATTCTTTGCACCATTATTCTCTGCTGCTGATGGTTATCTAGGTATCACCATTATCTTTGGTGCCTTTGCCTTCTTCTGGTTTGTTGGTATCCATGGTCCATCTATCGTTGAGCCTGCTATCGCAGCTATTACATATGCAAATGCCGAAGTAAACTTGAACCTTCTCCAACAAGGTATGCACGCTGACAAGATTCTTACTTCTGGTACACAAATGTTTATCGTTACCATGGGTGGTACTGGTGCGACACTGGTTGTTCCATTCATGTTCATGTGGTTAACAAAATCAAAACGTAACCGTGCAATCGGTCGTGCTTCAGTAGTTCCAACTTTCTTTGGTGTAAACGAACCAATCTTGTTTGGTGCACCTCTTGTATTGAACCCAATCTTCTTCATTCCATTTATCTTTGCTCCAATCGCGAACGTTTGGATCTTCAAATTCTTTATTGAAACACTTGGAATGAATTCATTTACTGCTAATCTACCATGGACAACCCCAGCTCCACTAGGTCTAGTTCTTGGTACTAATTTCCAAGTTCTATCATTCATTCTTGCTGTCCTTCTAATTGTGGTTGACGTAGTCATTTATTATCCATTCCTTAAGGTCTATGATGAACAAATTCTAGAAGAAGAGCGTTCAGGTAAGTCTAATGATGAATTGAAAGAAAAAGTTGCTGCAAACTTCAACACTGCGAAAGCAGATGCTATTCTTGAAAAAGCAGGTGTAGAAGCAGCTCAAAATACAATTACAAAAGAAACAAATGTCTTAGTTCTTTGTGCTGGTGGAGGTACAAGTGGTCTCCTTGCAAATGCTTTGAATAAGGCAGCTGCAGAATACAATGTTCCTGTGAAAGCAGCAGCAGGTGGCTATGGTGCTCACCGTGAAATGTTACCAGAGTTTGATCTAGTTATCCTTGCCCCTCAAGTTGCTTCAAACTTTGAAGATATGAAGGCAGAAACAGATAAACTCGGTATTAAACTTGCCAAGACAGAAGGTGCTCAATACATCAAATTAACCCGTGATGGAAAAGGTGCTCTTGCATTTGTACAAGCTCAATTCGATTAACGATAGGGACTGTGAAACAGTCTCCTCTTGTTACGGAAATCGCTATGGCGAATTTCCTAATCGCCTTGTTAATTCGTTGGTAAAAAGATATCGTTTTTACCTCCTCATGTCACAATTCGATTAAGGCTAGGGACTCTGAAATAGTCTCCTATCGTTGCGGAAATCGCTATGGCGAATTTCCTAATCGCCTTGTTAATTCGTTGGTAAAAAGATATCGTTTTTACCTCCTCATGTCACAATTCGGTGACTTGGTACAAGAAGTGAGATGGAGAAGGATGGCTCACTGACTCCTCTCCTCTCACTTTTACTTTATTTAAATCAAGAAATAGGTGAAAAAAATGACAAAAACATTACCAAAAGACTTTATTTTCGGTGGCGCAACTGCTGCTTATCAAGCAGAAGGCGCTACACATACTGATGGAAAAGGACCAGTTGCTTGGGATAAATATCTTGAAGATAACTACTGGTACACTGCGGAGCCAGCTAGTGATTTTTACAATCGATATCCAGTTGACCTCGAGCTAGCAGAAGAGTATGGTGTCAATGGCATTCGAATTTCCATTGCCTGGTCACGTATTTTCCCGACTGGTTATGGTCAAGTAAATCAGAAAGGTGTCGAGTTTTATCATAATTTATTTGCTGAGTGTCACAAACGTCACGTTGAGCCTTTTGTAACTCTTCATCACTTTGACACGCCAGAAGCTCTCCACTCAAATGGAGACTTCTTAAATCGTGAAAATATTGAACACTTTGTAGACTACGCTGCCTTCTGTTTTGAAGAATTTCCAGAAGTAAACTATTGGACAACCTTCAATGAAATTGGACCAATCGGTGATGGTCAATACTTGGTTGGTAAATTCCCTCCAGGTATTCAGTACGATCTTGCCAAAGTCTTCCAATCGCACCACAATATGATGGTGTCTCATGCACGCGCGGTAAAATTGTATAAAGAGAAAGGTTATAAAGGGGAAATTGGTGTCGTGCACGCTCTCCCAACCAAGTACCCACTTGATCCTGAAAATCCTGCAGATGTTATTGCGGCAGAGTTGGAGGACATTATCCATAACAAATTTATCTTGGATGCAACTTATCTGGGTCACTACTCTGAAAAGACCCTGGCAGGGGTAGAGGCTATCTTGGCTGCCAATGGTGGTAGCTTAGATCTTCGTGAAGAAGATTTCGAAGTATTAGAATCCGCAAAAGACTTGAATGACTTCCTTGGAATTAATTACTATATGAGTGACTGGATGGAAGCCTTTGATGGAGAAACTGAAATCATCCATAATGGTAAGGGTGAAAAAGGAAGCTCTAAATACCAAATCAAAGGTGTTGGTCGTCGTGTAGCTCCTGATTATGTGCCACGTACGGACTGGGATTGGATTATCTACCCTCAAGGTTTGTATGACCAAATCATGCGCGTGAAGAAAGATTATCCTAACTATAAGAAAATCTACATCACTGAAAATGGACTTGGTTATAAAGATGAGTTCGTTGATAACACTGTTTACGATGATGGCCGTATTGATTATGTCAAACAACACTTGGAAGTATTATCTGATGCGATTGCAGATGGAGCGAATGTAAAAGGTTACTTCATTTGGTCATTAATGGATGTCTTCTCATGGTCAAATGGATATGAGAAACGTTACGGTCTCTTTTATGTAGACTTTGAAACTCAAGAACGTTACCCTAAGAAATCAGCTCACTGGTACAAGAAAGTAGCAGAAACTCAAGTGATTGAGTAGTAGAATGAGTAATTAGATATAGAATTTTAGTGAGGAAAAAAGATGTTCAAAGATTTAATCCAATCTATTTATGAAAAAGTTTATATTATCAATTTCGAAAAATGCTCTCAAACACCGTGTTTGACGAATGAAGAATTGAAAAGTCTCGGAAAATGGTATGTCTCGACTGGTAAAGAATGGATTTGTCATTCAGATTATGAGCTGGAAGAATTTAAAAATCTGTTTTTAAATTTTATCAATCCTGAAGAATGGGATAATATCTCCTTTGATTCAGATTTTATGCCGTTTCAACAATCATAAAGAATCTAGGAAACTCTTTGTAAAAATCTTCATCAAAAAATGCGTCATATCAAGATTCTTATTTTCTTGATATGACGCATTTTATATTTTATCAATCCTCAGTTTTATGGTTTAGAAAGAATAATTTTTGTTTGTTTTGAAAGTTGTTCGAAGGTTTCTTTGCTCAGTTTAGAATCTGAAACGATGGTATCAATATCTGAGATATTGTAGAAGGTGTAAAAATCAAACTTATTGAACTTACTATTGTCAGCTAGTAAGTATTTTTTATTGGAATTATTGAGGGCGATGCGTTGGGATTCACCTTCTTCTTCACTAAAGGTCGCAATCGCATTGTCCTTGATACCATTACAGCTCACGAAAGCTTTAGAAAATTGTAGATTGGCCAAATTCTGTAAGGTTAGTGTTCCCACAAATGCTCCAGTGATAGAGCGATAGTTTCCACCGATTAAAATCAAATCTGTTAGTTTTCGTTCGTTTAGGATGAGAAAGACTGGTAAACTGTTTGTTACAACACGAATATTATCGATTGGAAGTTCACGGGCAAAAGATTCCAAGGTTGTACCTGGGCCGATAAAAATAGTTTCCCCTTCATCGATTAAATGGCCTGCAAAACGGCTAATTTCTTGTTTTTCTGCGATTTGTAAGCTTTGTTTTTCAATATTGGAACGTTCATTGTTTAAAATGGAACCTGTGCGAATTTTTTCAGCACCACCGTGCACACGAACAAGTAAATCCTTGTCAGCCAACTCTTGTAAATAGCGTCTAGCAGTCATATCTGACACATCCAGGCGAGTCATGATTTCTTTTACAGTAATAGTTCCCTTTGTATTTACCGTTTCTAGAATATTATCTAGTTTTTCCTGCTTTAGCATCGTTATCACCTCTATTTCTATTACTATTTTATCATAAAGTATTCAATCAATCAATTTAAAAAACAAAAGAAAACAAAAACAAAAATATCATGGTTGTTTTAAACAAACCATGATATTTGTTATCAATTCTGAAATTGTTGACTTAGTCTAAACCGTAGTTGTAGTCATCGTCTTGCATGGCTTCAACTTCACCAAGAAGGTAACCATTTCCGACTTGAGAGAAGAAGTCGTGGTTAGAAGTTCCTGTTGAAATACCGTTCATGACAATTGGGTTGACATCATCTGCTGAATCTGGGAAGAGTGGATCTTGTCCCAGGTTCATGAGTGCCTTGTTGGCATTGTAGCGAAGGAAGGTTTTGACTTCTTCCGTCCAACCAACACCGTCATAGAGACTTTCTGTGTAGCCTTCTTCATTCTCGTAAAGAGTATAGAGCAGGTCGTACATCCATTCTTTGAGCTTTTCTTGCTCTTCTTCAGGTAATTCATTGAAACCGAGTTGGAATTTATAACCAATGTAGGTTCCGTGAACTGACTCATCACGAATAATTAATTTAATGATTTCAGCGACGTTGGCTAGTTTGTTGTTACCAAGATAGTAGAGGGGAGTGAAGAAACCAGAGTAGAAGAGGAAGGTTTCGAGGAAGACACTGGCAACTTTCTTTTCAAGTGGGCTACCGTTTAGGTAAATTTCGTTGACAATCTCAGCCTTCTTTTGTAGGTAAGGATTGGTATTGGTCCATTCGAAAATTTCTTCAATCTCAGCCTTTGTATTCAAGGTAGAAAAGATAGAAGAGTAAGATTTTGCGTGGACAGATTCCATAAATTGGATGTTATTGAAAACAGCTTCCTCATGTGGTGTACGGATGTCTGCTCGAAGGGCTTGAACCCCAGTTTCAGATTGCATAGTATCGAGAAGGGTTAAACCACCAAAGACTTTTCCAACCAAGTCTTTTTCTACATTTGATAGCTTTCTCCAGTCATCCAAGTCATTTGACAAGGGAATACGTGTATCGAGCCAGAATTGCTCCGTCAGCTTTTCCCAAGTTGATTTGTCGATGACATCTTCGATGGCATTCCAGTTAATGGCTTTGTAGTAAGTTTCCATTTGAAATCTCTTTCTGTGTTTAGTATTGCGAACTCACAATTATTTCTATTTTATCATAATTCTAGAAGAGTATCGCACAAAAAGTCGGAAGCCCGACTTTTTGCTATTTCATAGTATAGATGCTTATTCCAATTTAGTTTAGCAGGGTGAATAAATACTTATCTGAGAAAATGTAGTTTCCTCAAACAAAAATTAGATCACACAGCTTTCACATTGGTTGGCACCGACTTCTCCACCATCATCTGTAAAGGTACGGACGTAGTAGATAGACTTGATACCCTTGTTAAAGGCATAGTTACGAAGGATAGACAAGTCACGTGTCGTTTGTTTGTTTTCTTTCTTCCATTCGTAAAGACCTTTTGGAATGTCACTACGCATGAAGAGGGTGAGTGAAAGTCCTTGGTCCACGTGCTCAGTCGCAGCAGCGTAAACATCAATCACCTTACGCATATCCATGTCGTAGGCAGAAGTGTAGTAAGGAATGGTTTCTGTTGACAAACCAGCAGCTGGATAGTAGATCTTACCGATTTTCTTTTCTTGTCGTTCTTCGATACGTTGCGTAATCGGGTGGATAGAAGCAGAAACGTCGTTGATGTAACTGATAGAACCATTTGGAGCTACAGCAAGGCGGTTTTGGTGGTAAAGACCATCTGCTTGAACCTTGTCGCGAAGTTCAGCCCAGTCAGCAGCACTTGGGATAAAGACATCTTTAAAGAGTTCTTTAACACGGTCTGATTTTGGAACAAACTCGCCAGTCACATACTTGTCAAAGTAGCTTCCGTTAGCATAGTCTGATTTTTCAAAGTTGTGGAAGGTGATACCACGTTCACGCGCGATATTGTTTGATTCTACCAAGGTCCAGTAGTTCATAAGCATAAAGTAGATGCTTGTAAATTCAACAGACTCAGGCGATCCATATTCAATCAATTGTTGGGCAAGGTAGCTGTGAAGTCCCATTGCACCAAGACCAAAGGTATGAGCTTGGCTATTTCCGTGGTCGATGGTAGGAACAGCTACGATGTGTGAACTATCTGTAACGAAAGTTAAGGCACGCACCATAGCACGGATAGAACGACCAAAGTCAGGTGAAGTCATCATGTTAACCACGTTGGTTGAACCAAGGTTACATGAAACATCCGTTCCCATTTGAAGGAATTCTTGGGCATCGTTGATCAAGCTTGGTTCTTGGACTTGAAGAATCTCAGAACACAAGTTGCTCATGATAATCTTACCATCAACAGGATTTGCACGGTTAGCTGTGTCGATGTTGACTACATAAGGGTAGCCAGATTCTTGTTGCAATTTAGAGATTTCAGTTTCCAAATCACGCGCCTTGATTTTTGTCTTGCGGATATTTGGATTTGCGACTAGCTCATCGTATTTTTCAGTGATGTCGATGTAGTTAAATGGCACACCGTATTCAAGCTCTACTGAGTAAGGGCTGAAGAGGTACATTTCTTCATTTTTACGAGCTAATTCGTAGAATTTATCGGGTACTACAACACCAAGTGAAAGGGTCTTTACACGAACTTTTTCATCGGCGTTTTCTTTCTTAGTGGAAAGGAAGGCGATA
Organism: Streptococcus sp. CF7_Ac1-8; assembly: GCF_024295435.1. Lineage (GTDB taxonomy): Bacteria > Bacillota > Bacilli > Lactobacillales > Streptococcaceae > Streptococcus > Streptococcus mitis_AP. The sequence goes on from NZ_JANCPI010000001.1 coordinate 8,680, forward strand.
ATATCTGGGTGGAAGACGTTGAGGTAGACAACACCAGCACCCTGACGTTGACCCAATTGGTTTGAGTAAGAGAAGCTATCTTCGAAAAGCTTCATAACTGGAACGACGCCAGAAGCTGCTCCTTCATATCCTTTAATAGGAGCACCAGCTTCACGAAGGTTGCTGAGGGTAATTCCCACGCCACCACCGATACGTGAAAGTTGGAGAGCTGAGTTGATAGAACGTCCGATAGAGTTCATGTCATCTGTGACCTGAATCAAGAAACAAGATACCAACTCTCCACGACGAGCACGACCAGCATTCAAGAAGGAAGGAGTAGCAGGTTGGTAGCGTTGGTGGATGATTTCATTAGCAATATCAATTGCAACGGCTTCATCACCGTCGGCAAAATAAAGGGCGTTAAAGAAGACACGGTCTTCCATACTTTCAAGATAGTATTCACCGTCGTTAGTCTTCAAGGCATATTGATTATAGAACTTATAGGCAGCCATGAAAGACTTGAATTGGAAGTTTTGTTCTTTGATAAATTGAGACAATTCTTCCAAGAATTCTGGACGGTATTTCTTGATAAAGGCTGTTTCGATGTAGTTGTGTTCAATGAGGTAGTTGATTTTATCTTTGATTGAATCAAAAACCATAGTGTTTGGAACTACATTTTCTTTAAAGAAGGCATCCAAGGCTTCCTTATCTTTATGAAGCATGATTTGTCCATTGACAGGACGGTTGATTTCGTTATTGAGACGGAAGTAAGTCACGTCTTCAAGATGTTTTAATCCCATAAAATTTCCCTTATCTAATTACAAAAGAAAGGCTTCTAAGTTAGCCCTAGAAGCAGTTTCTTCTGGATGATGTACTAAGATTATGCTAATTGTTTCAGTTTTCCTGGTTGGAAACCTGAAAAGACTTCAGTTGGTGTTTGGATCACAGGAGCTGCGCTGAAACCGAGCTCTTTAACTTGATCGATGTACTCAGGTTGCTCATCAAGATTGATTTCACGATAAGCGACATTATTACTGTCCAAGAAACGTTTGGTCATTTTACATTGGACACAGTTGTTTTTAGAATAAACGGTTACCATTGTGTAACTCCTCTTTCAAAATAGATTACTTTCTTAGTATATCAGAAAATAAATTTTTGTCAATGATTTGAAACTAAATATAGTGGTCTATTTTTCTACTAAAGGTTGCAAAACACAATATGTAGTGTTTGTTTTATGAAATAGTGATAATTATCCTAGAAGTAGTTTTTTGGAAAACTATATCCTGTGTTTTGTTATCTAGAATAGAAGATTTTCAGCAAGTTATCTGAAAGGAAATCGAATAAATCCCATAAAATGCTTGAAAAAAATCCTAGAAGATGGTATAATACCAAATTGTAAGGGTTATCACATATAACTCAAAAAAGAAAGAACAAAAGGAGAGTCAAACTATGGCTTCTAAAGATTTCCACGTAGTGGCAGAAACAGGTATTCACGCACGTCCAGCAACATTGTTGGTACAAACTGCAAGCAAATTTGCTTCAGATATCACTCTTGAGTACAAAGGTAAATCAGTTAACCTTAAATCAATCATGGGTGTTATGAGTCTTGGTGTTGGCCAAGGTGCTGATGTAACTATCTCAGCTGAAGGTGCAGATGCAGATGACGCTATCGCTGCAATCTCAGAAACAATGGAAAAAGAAGGATTGGCATAAGGAAAATGACAGAAATGCTTAAAGGAATCGCGGCATCTGACGGTGTTGCAGTTGCAAAAGCATATCTACTCGTTCAACCGGATTTGTCATTCGAGACTATTTCAGTCGAAGATACAAACGCAGAAGAGGCTCGTTTGGATGTAGCTCTTGAAGCTTCTCAAAACGAGCTTTCTCTTATCCGTGAGAAAGCTGTAGGTACGCTTGGTGAAGAAGCGGCTCAAGTTTTTGACGCTCATTTGATGGTTCTTTCTGACCCAGAATTGATCGGTCAGATTAAAGAAACAATCCGTGCTAAGAAAGTCAATGCTGAAGCAGGTCTTAAAGAAGTGACTGACATGTTCATCACGATCTTTGAAGGTATGGAAGACAATCCATACATGCAAGAACGTGCAGCGGATATCCGCGACGTGACAAAACGTGTATTGGCAAACCTTCTTGGTAAGAAATTGCCAAACCCAGCTTCTATCAACGAAGAAGTAATCGTGATTGCGCATGACTTGACACCATCTGATACAGCTCAATTGGACAAAAACTTTGTAAAAGCTTTTGTAACAAACATCGGTGGACGTACAAGCCACTCAGCTATCATGGCACGTACACTTGAAATTGCAGCTGTATTGGGAACAAACAACATCACTGAAGTAGTGAAGGACGGTGATATCCTTGCCGTTAACGGAATTACTGGTGAAGTGATTATCAACCCAACAGATGAACAAGCGGCAGAATTTAAAGCAGCTGGTGAAGCTTATGCTAAACAAAAAGCTGAATGGGCACTTTTGAAAGATGCTCAAACAGTGACTGCTGACGGTAAACACTTCGAGTTGGCTGCTAACATCGGTACTCCAAAAGACGTTGAAGGTGTTAACAACAACGGTGCTGAAGCTGTCGGACTTTACCGTACAGAGTTCTTGTACATGGATTCTCAAGACTTCCCAACTGAAGATGAGCAGTATGAAGCATACAAAGCTGTTCTTGAGGGAATGAATGGTAAACCAGTGGTTGTTCGTACAATGGATATCGGTGGAGATAAGGAACTTCCTTACTTCGATATGCCACATGAAATGAACCCATTCCTTGGATTCCGTGCCCTTCGTATCTCTATTTCTGAAACTGGAGATGCAATGTTCCGTACACAAATCCGTGCCCTTCTTCGTGCTTCTGTTCATGGTCAATTGCGTATCATGTTCCCAATGGTTGCCCTTTTGAAAGAATTCCGTGCAGCCAAAGCAGTTTATGAAGAAGAAAAAGCAAACCTTCTTTCTGAAGGAGTTGCAGTTGCGGATGACATCCAAGTTGGTATCATGATTGAAATCCCTGCAGCAGCAATGCTTGCAGACCAATTTGCAAAAGAAGTAGACTTCATGTCAATTGGAACAAACGACTTGATCCAATACTCAATGGCAGCAGACCGTATGAACGAGCAAGTTTCATACCTTTACCAACCATATAACCCATCAATCCTTCGCTTGATCAACAACGTTATCAAGGCAGCTCACGCTGAAGGTAAATGGGCTGGTATGTGTGGTGAGATGGCTGGTGACCAAAAAGCTGTTCCACTTCTTGTCGGAATGGGCTTGGATGAGTTCTCTATGTCAGCAACATCAGTCCTCCGTACACGTAGCTTGATGAAGAAATTGGACACTGCTAAGATGGAAGAGTACGCTAACCGTGCCCTTACAGAGTGTTCAACAATGGAAGAAGTTCTTGAACTTCAAAAAGAATACGTTAACTTTGATTAATGTCATTAACCTTGTAACCTAGTTGCAAGGTTTTTTGACGCATTTTGGGAAAGTATAGTCTAATAAACTCCACTTTTCAATGATGAAGAGGCATGATATAATAGGAGAAACAAATAGAATAAGAGAGAAACAAATAGAATAAGAGAGAAATCATGTCTAAAGAAATTGATATTGAATATTACCACCAGCTAGCCTTACAAAAGCAGAAGGAGCATCGTAAAGTTTTAGCCAATCTAAAGAAAAAGCCACCAAAAAATCTAGATAAGATAGCCCAGCAGATTCACCAAGAAGTATTTGAGGAAATTGATTGTACTGCCTGTGCCAACTGTTGCAAGACATTGGGACCTGACTTCAAGGAAGCAGACATCACTCGTATTGCTAAGTACTTTAAGATGAAATTACCAGCTTTTGAAGCGGAGTTTCTGCAGGTAGATGAAGATGGCGATAAGGTTTTTAAATCCATGCCTTGTCCCTTTCTAGGAGGAGATAATCTCTGTTCCATCTATGATGTTCGTCCAAAGGCCTGTCGTGAATTTCCCCATACAGACAGGAAAAAAATCCATCAAATCAACCATTTGACTATTAAGAATACCTTGACCTGTCCAGCAGCCTATCTCTTTGTTGAGAAATTAAAGGATAAGTTATAGAGATTTAAAGGATAAAAAATTTCTAATAATAACTAGTAATATGAAGGGAGAACTCTGTGCCTAGACCGAAAACAAAAGAGGAGCTAATGCTGGCCTCTAAGGAAAACTATGAAAAGCTCAATCGTTTCATCTCCCAACTAAGTGAAGATGAGCTACAGATTCCATTTGATTTTTCAAGAGACCCAAAGAAAAAAGAAGCTCACTGGAAAAGGGATAAAAATCTACGGGATGTCTTGATCCATCTTTATGAATGGCAGCAGTTACTTTTGACTTGGGTACATTCCAATCAAAAAGGTCACGAAAGACCTTTTCTCCCTGAATCTTATAATTGGAAAACTTATGGAGAAATGAATATCGCTTTTTGGAAGAAGCACCAGAAAACCTCCTTAGAAGAAGCGACTAGACTCCTAGAACAATCACATAGGGAGGTTTTAGAATTGATAGAAGTTTTTAGCAATGACGACCTCTTTACCAAAGGTGTCTATAAGTGGACCGGCGGAACAAGTCTAGGTTCCTACTTTGTCAGTAACACCTCCAGTCATTATGATTGGGCTATGAAAAAACTCAAAGCTCATCGGAAGAATTGTAAGTCTCATTAGTTCAAGTGACAATGAAATTCAGGAAAGGTTCTTATAAGTTTCGAATAGCTTAGTTCTCCTTATTTTTGAGTTATTCTAGCTTTAGAATCCTTCAAAAATTAAAATTTAAGGTAATCAATGGCTTAGAATAGTACGAAAACATTTAGTTTATAGGAATTCTAGGTCTATAATCACATGGATATTTATGAAGTTAGTGTATTCGATAGTTAGGATTGTTCTATTCTGAAAGATTTGAGCTGTCAATTGTATAGGATAGTGTTTTGCCAATGAATTTTGTTGAAAGATTCCTTGTTTTATGGTAGTCTAAAGTAAAAGAAAGCCCTACCATTATATTTGTATCTTTAATCTGACTTGGTTTAGGTCTAGAAGAGGGATAGATATTTGGGATTTTAAATAACAATTATATTTTCACTTGCAAAAAAATGTATTTCAACTTTATCTAATGTAGAAGAAGGAAATATCATAAAATGCTTATGACTTGTTGGAAAGAGAATGTGAGCTAAAAATGGATTCTCTTTACATATTAGGAGTAGGTAGATGAGTAATCTAGAGTCAATTCGTAAAGCGCATATCATCGTGTGGGGTGCCTATCTATTTTTATCATTAAGGGCGCCACTAATTAGCAGCACTGAGTATTTCTTGCTTATTTTTTTAGCGTTTCTCTATTCAATAGTATCGCTACCTATATACTCTGTGAAGAATAAAATAGTATCCATTTGTTTGGCTATAAACTCGATTCTGTTAATTAGTTTTCCAATTTTAATCAATAAATTTTTCCCAGGAAAGGTTTCTACTTATATCGTATTAATAAGTAATTTTATCCTGGAGTTCTTAATCTTTAATAAAATCGGTAAAGATTTTGATACTAGATTAGCTAGCGAGTATAGGAAAATCAGTCAATTTAAAAGTAAGATGTCTCAATCTCCTTGGATAAAATATTTAGAGATTTCTAGTTTTATATTAACTATATTTCCATTTATTCTTCATGGTACAGTTGCTAATCGTGTATTGGCTCTTATCTTTTTGATAAAAATTTGTGTAGATACGACGATAAAGTTTCTATTAAACAGAATCTTTAATTCAAGTGAGGTAATGAAAAGGAGAGTATTTTCTCTGTTTGTACTAGATTTGATTGTCTATTTATTTTTAGGCTATGTTTTAGCAATTCAAAAAGACGGATATCTGTTTTCAATTCTACTAATTTTTTCTAATTTTTCACTTCCATTTATCAGAGAAAAAGAGTATGAATTATTTAAAAATAAGAAATGAGATAAATATGGTTAAATCTTACTTCTCTTTAAAATCAAATCAGATAGAGAAAAGATATCTTATCTAGGTAACAAAGTGCTTTTAATAGAGTCACCGATTACTTGTTAGGATTATGTCCTGACCATATTCAATTAAAAGGAGAATATTCAAATGAAACATTTCTTTGCTGGTATCGGAGAGATAAAATTAACTTTCTACATTTTATATGTTTTGCTAGGTCTAGCACCTTTATTTCACACTTATATAATAAATGCTGATACAAGTGTAGGAAAATCAACTTTAATTATTATAGGAGTAGTCTCTGTATTTATTTTAACTATTGCTCGAATTTATAGAAGATTTTTCTATAATTCACTAGATTAGTATGGGTTAGTTAATCAATTGGAACTATTATTCTTTGTGATAATATACTACTTTTAAGTTTTTGCATTAATCAGCCGAATGAAGTGAAAGTTGTTTATCTTAGAAAGGAAAACACCAAATTGTCTTACAAATTTCTACTTTTCGACCTCGACCACACCTTGCTTGATTTTGATGTTGCTGAGGATGTGGCTTTGACCCAACTTCTAAAAGAAAAAGGAGTTACAGATATTCAGGCTTATAAAGACTATTACATTCCTATGAACAAGGCTCTCTGGAAGGACTTGGAACAAAAGAAAATCAGTAAACAAGAGCTGGTTAACACGCGCTTTTCTCGTTTATTTGCTCATTTTGGACAGGAAAAAGACGGTAGTTTTCTAGCCCAACGTTACCAATTTTACCTCGCCCAACAGGGACAAACTCTTTCAGGCGCTCATGAACTCTTAGACAACCTCATCGAGAGAGATTATGAGCTATATGCTGCGACAAATGGCATTACTGCCATTCAGACAGGTCGTTTGGCTCAATCTGGTCTAGCACCTTATTTCAATCAAGTCTTTATCTCTGAACAGTTGCAAACACAAAAACCGGATGCTCTCTTTTATGAAAAGATTGGCCAACAGATTGCAGGTTTTAGTAAAGAAAAGACGTTGATGATTGGAGATTCTCTAACCGCCGACATTCAAGGCGGCAATAATGCGGGGATTGACACTATTTGGTACAATCCTCATCACCTCGAAAATCCCACACAAGCTCAGCCAACCTACGAAGTCCATTCTTACCAAGACTTGCTGGATTGCTTAGATAAACTGTAAAAAGTGGTTTAGATAGCCACTTTTTGCTATAATAGAGGCAGTAAAAAAGAAGGAGTCGGCTATGGAACACTCGTCTTGGCATGATTTGATAAAGGAACAATTACCTGAGGGTTATTTTGGGAAAATCAATCAGTTTATGGAGCAGGTCTATGCTCAGGGTACTGTTTATCCGCCCAAAGAAAAGGTTTTTCAGGCCCTCTTGACAACACCGCTTGAAGAAGTTAAGGTGGTGATTCTAGGGCAAGATCCTTATCACGGGCCAGGTCAAGCGCAGGGCTTGAGTTTTTCTGTACCTGACTCTATCCCAGCTCCACCATCCTTGCAAAATATCTTGAAAGAATTGTCAGATGATATCGGGGTCAAGAAATCTCATGATTTGACAGCTTGGGCTGAGCAAGGAGTCTTGCTTCTTAATGCTTGTTTGACGGTTCCGGCTGGACGTGCCAATGGTCATGCTGGGCAGATATGGGATCCTTTTACGGATGCTGTGATTCAGGTGGTCAATCATCTAGATAGACCAGTCGTTTTTGTACTCTGGGGAGCTTATGCACGCAAGAAGAAGGCCTTAGTTACCAATCCTCATCACATGATTATCGAATCAGCCCATCCCAGCCCTTTGTCAGTTTACAGAGGATTTTGGGGTTCCAAGCCTTTTTCCAAGGCCAATGCATTCTTAACAGAGACAGGACAAGAGCCAATCGATTGGCTTAGATAAGGAGAGAATATGCCTCAGTTAGCGACGATTTGCTACATTGATAACGGGAAAGAACTGCTCATGCTCCACCGTAATAAGAAGCCAAATGATGTCCATGAAGGGAAATGGATTGGTGTGGGTGGCAAACTAGAGCGTGGTGAGACGCCTCAGGAATGCGCAGCGCGTGAAATTCTCGAAGAAACAGGACTGAAAGCCAAGCCAGTTCTAAAAGGTGTTATCACTTTTCCTGAATTTACACCAGATTTAGACTGGTACACCTATGTTTTTAAGGTGACAGAGTTCGAGGGGGACTTGATTGATTGCAACGAGGGAACGCTAGAATGGGTTCCCTATGACGAGGTTTTGAGTAAGCCGACTTGGGAAGGTGACCATACCTTTGTTAAGTGGCTTTTAGAGGATAAACCATTCTTTTCAGCCAAGTTTGTGTATGATGGGGATAAATTGTTGGATACCCAAGTTGATTTCTATGAATAAAGGAGAAAGCAGATGCTACTAATCAAAAACGGTCGTGTAATGGATCCCAAGTCTGGTTTGGATCAAGTGTGCGATGTCTTAGTCCAAGATGGGAAAATTGTCAAAATTGCGCCTGAGATCACGGAAGAAAGAGCAGAAATCATAGATGCTACAGGTCTTGTAGTTGCTCCTGGCTTGGTCGATATTCATGTTCATTTCCGTGAACCGGGACAAACACATAAAGAAGACATTCATACTGGTGCCCTAGCAGCCGCTGCAGGTGGTTTTACTACTGTCGTCATGATGGCTAATACCAGTCCAACCATCTCGGATGTAGAGACTTTGCAAGAAGTTCTCCAGTCAGCTGCCAAAGAGAAGATTAATGTTAAGACGGTTGCGACCATTACTAAGAATTTTAATGGGCAAGATTTGACTGACTTTAAAGCACTCTTAGAAGCTGGAGCTGTTGGTTTTTCTGATGATGGTATTCCACTTGAAAGCAGTAAAGTTGTCAAGGAAGCCATGGAGGAAGCCAAAAAGCTTAATACCTTTATTAGTCTACATGAGGAAGATCCAGGATTGAACGGTGTTCTTGGCTTTAACGAAAATATTGCTAAAGAACATTTCCATATCTGCGGTGCGACTGGGGTGGCTGAGTATGCTATGATGGCGCGTGATGTCATGATTGCCTATGCAACCAAGGCCCATGTTCATATTCAACATTTGTCTAAGGAAGAAAGTGTCAAAGTAGTTCAGTTTGCTCAGGGGCTAGGTGCGCAAGTCACGGCAGAAGTAGCGCCACAGCATTTCTCCAAGACCGAAGCGCTCCTTTTGACACAAGGTAGCAATGCTAAGATGAATCCGCCACTTCGTTTGGAATCAGACCGTCGTGCTGTTATCGAAGGTCTTAAATCAGGCATCATCACAGTTATCGCGACTGACCACGCGCCTCATCATGCAGATGAGAAAAATGTCGAAGATATTACCAAAGCACCATCTGGTATGACTGGTTTGGAAACATCTCTTTCTCTCGGTTTAACTTATTTGGTGGAAGCTGGTGAGTTAAGCTTGATGGAATTACTTGAAAAAATGACATACAACCCATCCAAGCTTTACAACTTTGAAGCAGGTTACTTGGCTGAGAATGGTCCAGCGGACATCACTATTTTTGATGCTAAGGCTGACCGCCTGGTGGACTCCCATTTTGCTTCAAAAGCAGCTAATTCACCATTCATCGGTGAAACTTTAAAAGGGCAGGTTAAATATACCATCTGTAAGGGACAAATTGTCTATCAAAACTAGGTGGGAGTCTGCTCTGTAAACAAAAAGAATAGAGAGCCTATATGTACCAAACCCATCATTTTAAAGACAAATTTATCTTATTTTTAAAGATATTTTTCCCTATCCTGATTTATCAATTTGCAAATTATTCTGCCTCCTTTGTTGATACGACTATGACAGGTCAATACAACACCATGGACTTGGCTGGTGTGTCTATGGCAACCAGTATCTGGAATCCTTTCTTTACCTTTCTAACAGGTATTGTATCAGCCTTGGTGCCTATCATTGGTCACCATCTTGGGCGAGGTAAAAAGGAAGAAGTTGCGTCTGATTTTTACCAATTTATCTATTTGGCTTTGGGACTATCTATGGTCTTGCTGGGGATGGTACTTTTCTTGGCACCACCAATCTTGAATCATCTTGGACTAGAAGCACCAGTGGCGGCAGTAGCAGTTCGCTATCTCTGGTTTTTATCTATCGGGATTATCCCCCTTTTGCTCTTTAGTGTCATTCGCTCCTTGCTGGATTCGCTGGGCTTGACCAAACTGTCCATGTATCTCATGCTTTTGTTGCTTCCTCTCAATAGTGGATTTAACTATCTCTTGATTTTCGGGGCCTTTGGTGTTCCAGAACTGGGAGGTGCTGGTTCTGGTTTAGGTACTTCTTTAGCCTACTGGGTCTTGCTGGGAATTTCTGTTCTGGTTCTATTTAAACAGGAGAAACTCAAAGCCCTACATCTTGAGAAACGAATTCCACTTAATATGAATAAAATCAAGGAAGGAGTTCGATTGGGTCTGCCTATTGGGGGAACTGTCTTCGCGGAAGTGGCTATCTTTTCAGTGGTTGGCTTGATTATGGCTAAGTTCTCTTCATTGATAATAGCTAGTCACCAGTCAGCTATGAACTTTTCAACTCTCATGTACGCCTTTCCTATGAGTATCTCATCGGCTATGGCTATTGTTGTTTCCTATGAAGTGGGAGCCAAGCGATTTGATGATGCGAAAACCTATATTAGTCTAGGAAGATGGACAGCCCTTATTTTTGCAGGCTTCACCTTATCTTTCCTTTACATTTTTAGGGGAAATGTGGCCAGTCTTTATGGTAACGACCCAGAATTTATCGATTTGACAGCGAGTTTTTTGTCTTATAGTCTTTTCTTCCAGTTAGCAGATACCTTTGCAGCACCGCTTCAGGGAATTTTAAGGGGTTATAAGGATACAGTGATTCCTTTTTACCTTGGTTTGGTTGGTTATTGGGGTGTAGCAATCCCAGTAGCTATGGCCTTTGATTCCCTAACAGATTTTGGAGCTTATTCTTACTGGATTGGTTTGATTATTAGTCTAATCATAAGTGGGGCTCTCTACCGTTGGCGTTTAACTGTGATTATGAAGAGATTTGAATCTTTGGCAAAATCTAAATGCTAAAAAGTTTGTGAAAAAATATTCTTTGTAAGCAAATCCCTTGTTTTCATGGGGTTTTCTTTTTTATTTTGTGAATTTTTCTTAAGAAAAACTTTGACAGTATTTGCCAAAAACGGTAAAATAGTAAGGTAAGAAGAAACTTAGAAAGGCAAGAAGATGTCAACTTTAGATAAAAATCTTTTGCTAGAGATGTTCCGTAAGATGGAAGAAATCCGTCGTATGGACTTAAAAATTGCGCAATTAGTAAAGAAAGGGAAAGTGCCAGGAATGACGCACTTTTCTGTTGGAGAAGAGGCAGCTAACGTGGGTGCTATGTTGGCTCTCAACCCAGATGATCTAATTACCTCAAACCACCGTGGTCACGGACAAGCTATTGCCAAAGGAATTGACCTTAATGGAATGATGGCTGAAATCCTTGGTAAATACACTGGAACCTGTAAAGGTAAAGGTGGTTCTATGCATATCGCTGACCTTGATGCTGGGAACCTTGGTGCCAATGGTATCGTAGGTGGTGGTATGGGGATCGCTGTCGGTGCAGCCCTCAGTCAGCAAATGCAAAATACCGGTAAAATCGTTGTCTGCTTTTTTGGAGATGGTGCGACCAACGAAGGTGTTTTCCATGAAGCAGTAAATATGGCTTCTATCTGGAACCTGCCAGTCATTTTCTATTGCATCAACAACGGTTATGGAATCTCTGCGGATATCAAGAAAATGACTAATGTAGAACATATCCATCAACGTAGCGCTGCTTATGGAATTCCTGGAATGTTCATCGAAGATGGAAACAATGTCATCGACGTTTATGAAGGATTTAAGAAAGCCGTAGATCATGTTCGTGGTGGCAACGGTCCAGTCTTGATTGAAAGTGTTACTTATCGCTGGCTTGGTCACTCATCATCTGACCCTGGTAAATATCGTACGCGTGAAGAAGTGGAATTGTGGAAACAAAAAGACCCAATCGAAAACCTTCGCAAGTACCTCATTGAAAATAACATTGCAAGTGCCGAAGAATTGGAAGAAATCCAAGCGCAAGTCAAGGAAGCAGTAGAAGCTTCTGTTAAATTTGCAGAGGAAAGTCCATTCCCACCGCTTGAATCAGCATTTGAAGATATTTACGCAGACTAAGGAGAAAGAGATAAAATGGAAACAAAAACAATGTCCTTCCGTGACACCATTATCCTTGCTATGTCTGAGGAAATGCGTCGCGATGAAAATGTGTTCTTAATGGGAGAAGACGTCGGTGTCTTCGGAGGAGACTTCGGTACTTCTGTCGGAATGCTTGAAGAATTTGGCCCAGAACGTGTTCGTGACTGTCCGATTTCTGAAGCTGCTATCTCTGGAGCAGCAGCAGGAGCAGCCATGACAGGACTTCGTCCAATTGTTGATATGACCTTCATGGACTTCTCGGTTATTGCCATGGATAATATCGTTAACCAAGCTGCTAAAACTCGTTACATGTTTGGTGGTAAAGGTCAGGTTCCAGTGACTGTTCGATGCGCAGCTGGTAACGGAGTTGGTTCTGCAGCCCAGCACTCGCAATCTCTAGAGTCTTGGTTTACTCATATTCCTGGACTTAAGGTTGTGGCTCCAGGTACACCTGCTGACATGAAAGGACTGCTCAAGTCTTCTATCCGTGATAACAACCCAGTTATTATTCTTGAGTACAAGTCAGAATTTAACCAAAAAGGGGAAGTGCCAGTTGATCCAGACTACACAATTCCACTTGGAGTTGGGGAAATCAAACGCGAAGGAACGGATGTAACAGTTGTTACTTACGGAAAAATGCTTCGCCGTGTGGTTCAAGCTGCTGAAGAATTGGCTGAAGAGGGAATTTCTGTTGAAATTGTTGACCCACGTACACTTGTTCCGCTTGATAAGGATATCATTATTAACTCAGTTAAGAAGACTGGTAAGGTTGTTCTGGTCAACGATGCCCACAAAACAAGTGGCTATATCGGAGAGATTTCAGCAATTATTTCAGAATCAGAGGCATTTGACTATCTAGATGCACCAATCCGCCGTTGCGCAGGAGAAGATGTGCCAATGCCTTACGCACAAAACCTAGAAAATGCAATGATTCCAACAGTTGAAAGCATCAAAGATGCCATCCGTAAAACCTATAACAAAGAATAGAATTACATAAGATAAATTATGTAAAGACGTATCTTGTCACAAGAAGTGTTGGTTCGAAAATAACCGACGAAAGATATAGTAAGTCTACAAGGTTGGCCACCTGATAGCGTCGACCGTAATAACTTGAGATACATTTCGTATCCAACTTATTTGTAAAGTTGTGACATGAGAGAGTCGAATCGATAATATTCGACGAATGAATTAGTAAGTCTACAAGGTTGACCGCGTAATAGTGGCAACCGTAGCAACTTGAGATGCATTACGTATCCAAGTTACTTGCAAAGTTGCGACAGGAGGGAGTCGAATCGATAATATTCGACGAACGACTTAGTAAGTCTACAAGGTTGACCGCCTGATAGCGGCAACCGTAGTAACTTGAGACGCGTTCCGTGTCCAAGTTACTTGTAGAGTTGAACACGGGCTAAAAGCTCGGAAAAAAGATAAATCTCCTTGGCTTCATCGAAGCCCGCGTAGATTTCCTATTTTTCAGTCGCTTTTAACGCCCTTAGTATCATAATTAGAATTGGAGAGGTCATGGCTGATGACAAGCTAAGAGCGACTCCTGCAGCTAGAAAGTTAGCGGATGATTTAGGGATCAACCTCTACGACGTTTCTGGCTCAGGTGCAAACGGTCGTGTCCACAAAGAAGACGTGGAAACTTATAAAGACACAAACGTGGTTCGCATTTCGCCACTTGCAAAACGAATTGCCCTCGAACATAATATTGCTTGGCAGGAAATCCAAGGAACGGGTCATCGTGGTAAAATCATGAAGAAGGACGTTTTAGCCTTGCTTCCTGAAAATATCGAAAACGATACCATCAAGTCTCCTGCCCAGATTGAAAAAGTGGAAGAAGTTCCTGATAATGTAACACCATACGGTGAAATTGAGCGTATTCCAATGACACCAATGCGTAAGGTTATTGCCCAACGTATGGTTGAATCTTACCTAACTGCTCCAACCTTCACCCTCAACTATGAAGTTGATATGACGGAAATGTTGGCTCTTCGTAAGAAGGTTCTGGAGCCAATCATGGAAGCAACTGGGAAGAAGACTACTGTAACAGACCTTCTTTCACTTGCGGTTGTTAAGACTCTTATGAAACACCCATACATCAACGCTTCATTGACAGAAGATGGCAAGACCATTATCACTCACAACTATGTCAACCTTGCCATGGCAGTTGGTATGGATAATGGATTGATGACACCTGTTGTTTACAATGCTGAAAAACTAAGCTTGTCAGAGTTGGTTGTAGCCTTTAAAGATGTGATTGGCCGTACCTTGGATGGCAAATTGGCTCCAAGTGAACTTCAAAATTCAACCTTCACAATCAGTAACTTGGGAATGTTTGGTGTTCAGTCCTTTGGTCCGATCATCAACCAACCAAACTCAGCTATCCTTGGTGTGAGTTCGACAATTGAGAAGCCAGTTGTCGTCAATGGTGAAATTGTGATTCGCCCAATCATGAGTCTAGGATTAACCATTGACCACCGTGTTGTAGATGGTATGGCTGGTGCTAAGTTTATGAAAGACTTGAAAGAATTGATTGAAAATCCAATCTCAATGTTGATTTAAGAACAAGAGTACTCATTTTTAAGATATAGATAAAGGAAGGAAGACATGGCCTTAGAAGTAATTATGCCAAAAGCCGGCGTGGATATGACAGAAGGACAAATCGTCCAATGGAATAAAAAAGTCGGAGAATTTGTAAAAGAAGGAGAAATCCTTTTAGAAATCATGACTGATAAAGTCAGCATGGAATTGGAAGCCGAAGAAGATGGTTACTTGATTGCTATCCTCAAAGGGGACGGTGAAACGGTTCCAGTAACGGAAGTTATCGGTTACCTTGGTGAAGAAGGGGAAAATATCCCAACAGCTGGAGCGGTAGCGCCAGAAGCTAGCCCAGCACCTACAGCAAGTGCCTCAAACGACGATGGTAAGAGCGATGATGCCTTTGATATCGTTGTGATTGGTGGAGGTCCTGCTGGTTATGTTGCAGCCATTAAAGCTGCTCAACTCGGCGGTAAGGTTGCCCTCGTTGAGAAATCTGAACTTGGTGGAACGTGCTTGAACCGTGGATGCATTCCAACCAAGACCTACCTTCACAATGCTGAAATCATTGAAAACATCGGTCATGCCGCAAACCGTGGTATCGTGATTGAAAATCCTAACTTCACTGTAGATATGGAAAAACTCCTTGAAACTAAGTCTAAAGTTGTCAATACTTTGGTTGGCGGTGTTGCAGGTCTTCTTCGTAGTTATGGAGTTACTGTTCATAAGGGAATTGGTACCATCACTAAAGACAAGAACGTCTTGGTAAATGGTTCGGAATTGCTTGAAACTAAAAAAATCATCCTTGCTGGTGGTTCAAAAGTCAGCAAGATCAACGTCCCTGGTATGGAATCTCCACTTGTGATGACTAGTGACGACATTCTTGAAATGAATGAAGTTCCAGAAAGTCTTGTTATCATCGGTGGTGGGGTTGTCGGTATCGAACTCGGTCAGGCCTTCATGACATTTGGCTCAAAAGTGACTGTCATCGAAATGATGGACCGTATCGTCCCAGCTATGGACGCTGAAGTTTCTAAGAACCTTCGTTTGATCCTTGAGCGTAAAGGAATGACCATCTTGACTGGTACTAAACTGCAAGAAATCGTCGAGGAAAATGGTCAACTTCGTATCAAGGTTGAAGGAAAAGATGATATCATCGCAAGCAAAGCTCTTCTTTCAATTGGTCGTGTGCCAGACCTTGAAGGTATTGGAGAGGTTGAGTTTGAATTGGATCGTGGTCGTATCAAGGTCAACGAATACATGGAAACTTCTGTTCCAGGTATCTACGCACCAGGTGATATTAATGGTACTAAGATGTTAGCGCACGCAGCCTTCCGTATGGGGGAAGTTGCCGCTGAAAATGCCCTTAAAGGAAACCATGCTGTTGCTAAGTTGAACTTGACTCCAGCAGCTATCTACACTCTTCCTGAAGTAGCAGCAGTCGGTTTAACAGAAGAGCAAGCTCGTGAGAAATATGATGTTGCTATCGGTAAATTCAACTTTGCTGCTAACGGTCGTGCCATTGCATCAGATGCAGCTCAAGGTTTCGTAAAAGTCATCGCTGATAAGAAATACGGAGAAATCCTTGGTGTTCATATCATCGGTCCTGCAGCTGCAGAATTGATCAATGAAGCGTCAAGCATTATCGAAATGGAAATCACTGTTGAAGAAATGCTGAAGACCATCCACGGACACCCAACCTACTCTGAAGTGATGTACGAAGCATTTGCAGATGTTTTAGGAATGGCCATCCACTCACCTAAGAAAAAATAAAAGAAAGATAGAATAGACTGGAAAGATATTTTCCAGTCTCTATCGTATAAGAAGGTATCTCATGAAATACATTATCAATCATTCAAACGACACCGCTTTTAATATCGCCTTGGAAGAATATGCCTTTAAACACCTTTTGGATGAGGATCAAATCTTCCTACTTTGGATTAACAAGCCATCTATCATTGTTGGTCGTCACCAGAATACTATCGAAGAAATCAACCGTGATTATGTTCGCGAAAATGGCATTGAGGTGGTCCGCCGTATCAGTGGTGGTGGAGCTGTTTACCACGATTTAAATAACCTAAACTACACGATCATCTCAAAAGAAGATGAAAACAAGGCCTTTGACTTTAAGAGCTTCTCAACTCCAGTTATCAATACTTTGGCTCAACTTGGGGTTAAAGCTGAGTTTACAGGTCGTAATGACCTTGAGATTGATGGTAAGAAATTCTGTGGAAATGCCCAAGCCTATATCAATGGCCGTATCATGCACCACGGTTGCTTGCTCTTTGACGTTGATTTATCAGTCCTAGCAAATGCCCTTAAGGTTTCAAAAGATAAATTTGAATCAAAAGGTGTGAAATCGGTTCGTGCCCGTGTAACCAATATTATCAATGAATTACCAGAAAAAATCACTGTCGAAGAATTCCGTGATTTGCTATTGGAATACATGAAAAAAGAGTACCCAGAAATGACAGAATACGTTTTTTCTGAGGAAGAATTAGCTGAAATCAATCGTATCAAGGATACTAAGTTTGGAACTTGGGACTGGAACTATGGTAAGTCACCTGAATTTAACGTCCGTCGTGGAACCAAATTCACCAGTGGTAAAGTGGAAATCTTTGCTAATGTTCTCGAATCAAAAATCCAAGATATCAAGATTTATGGTGACTTCTTTGGTATTGAAGACGTTGCTGCAGTAGAAGATGTCCTTCGTGGCGTCAAATACGAACGCGAAGATGTCCTTAAAGCCCTAGAAACTATCGATATTACACGTTACTTCGCTGGTATTAGCCGTGAAGAAATCGCTGAAGCGGTAGTTGGATAAATCAAAAAGAAGTTGGTTGTAGGACCAGCTTCTTTTATTAAAATGATATATTACATAATTTATTTTATGTATTTCATAAATTATCTAGAGCATTCTTTTGTTCGTCATTGACGATATGGGTATAGAGGTCAGTGACTTGTGTACTGGCATGTCCTAGCTGATGGCTAACCAAAACTTGCGATTTAGTCGCATCATAAAGCCTAGTTGCTAGGGTATGTCGTAGTTTGTGGGGGGTTACACGCACTTTGAAGTCCTCAGAGTACTTAGCAACCATCTTTTCCACACTGGAAGCATCGATACGATTGGGAACCCCTCTGTAGAGTGTCAAAAAAAGGGCTGTATCTGTTTTTTCTGTCTTATAGCGTTGATTACGAATGGCTAGATAATTCTCTAGATAAGGTTTTGCAAAGGCAGCGACATTGACTGAGTCACGTTTGCCACCTTTTCGAGTGACATCAATAACCATCATTTTGAGATTGAGATCCCTTAAATCCAGATTAACAGCTTCAGATAAGCGGACACCAGACGCCAAGAGAAGGGCAATAATTGCTAAATCACGTTCCTTGTTCTTATTAAATGATGAGAGAGCTCGATTGGAGAGCTGTTGTGGGTACTCTTGGTCGATATAAGTTAGAAAACCTTCTGTTTCATCACCAAGAAAGAGTTTTTGCTTGATGTTTTCAGCTCTTGCAGCAAGAGTTTCTTTCTTTTTCTTGGTTGAAACTTTCTTCATTACATTACGATAGAAATAAGGTTCGCCCTGGTCGTTTTCAACCTCCTCGGTCAGATACTTGTAAAGACTAGAAAGTGCTGACAAAGTCCGATTGATGGTTGTCTGAGAAACTCCTTGCTTGGTTGTATTAGCATTCAGCAAAGGACGTTCACGTAAGTAAAGGATAAAAGATTCCATGTCTTTCTTAGACATATTTTCCAAGACAGATAAAGGAATATCAGACATTTTATCAGCGTTTGAAATACCAGACTCCAAAACCCAGTTAAAAAATCGATCGTATTCCTTGAGGTATTCGTACAGGGTTGTAAAACTGTAGGGCACAGCCAGCTTAGATTGGTAGTATTCCAGAACATACCAGGGCATGATTTGTTTTAATTTGTCGATTCGTTCCAGTAAAATCTCACGTTTCATGTATTTTCTCCATAAATAAGTCTACTAGTAGTATAGCATAGACTCATATATTTTTCAAGAAAATTATAGTTTTTCGGAAAGATGTTATAGAGTTTTAAAAAGACTTAGACCTGTGTAAAACGAATCTAAATCTTTGGAGTTTCTATTGTGAATCATTATCAAGTGCTTTTTCTAGTTTCCAAATACTAAACCAGAATGAAATAGTCAACAGAATAAAGAAAATAAAAAAGAGATTATCAGTAACGAAACTTCTGTTCATTCTGCATAGCTGAAGAGCTATATAAGGAGCTATGAGATACAAAATACATTGTATAATTGCTATTGTTTTCTTTTTCATGATTTTAATCTTACTGTACAGATTTGATACAGTAAACTCCTTTCTAGCTTTATGCTTTATTATTTCTAACTTGATTATAGTCTTATTTTTACCAAAGTTCAATTATTTGTATGTGAAATATCTTATCTGTAAAAAATAACCGATCTCATTGCTGAGAATCGGTTTTCTAATATATTTAATTAAGAAATTTATTTTTACATAACATAAATTATGTAAAAAACTCCTATAACAACAAATCCTTGACTTTTCCAATTTCACTTTTTGGAATAACTAGGTGAATCATATCTCCGAGATACATTCTGGTTGAGCCGTTAACTGTTTGGCTCTTGCCATTATGGACTTGGGTTGTGATGAGGACGTTGTGTGGTAAATTGAGTTCATGTACTTGTTTCCCAGCAATTTTGTCTGATACAGGAATTTCAATGAGGGTAACTTCTCCTTCATCTGTCGCTTCTTCAGGCAGCATTTTTTCCAACATAGCCTCATAGACCGGTGCACCCTTGAGTAGATCCATGATGATGTAGGCAACTAGGGTTACTAATCCAAGTGGCATGAGATTGCGAATATCTCCTACCATTTCGGTTACCAGAATCATAGCGGTTAAGGGTGCCTTAGATATTGCTCCAAAATAGCCACTCATTCCCAGAATGACAAATATAGGGAATTGCTCTTGACTGACAAGTCCAAGATTGACACAAATGACACCAACTAGGGCTCCAAGTAAGGAGCCAAGCGCCAAAATTGGTAGGAAAATTCCTCCTGGAAGGCCACTTCCATAACTAATCATGCTCCAAACAAAGCGAACCAAAAAGTAAACTAATAGAACTTGGAAACTAAAATCTTGCTCAGTTAAGGAAAGAACCAGCTGATTCCCACCACCAAGGATTTGTGGTAAGAAAATCCCCACTGGTATGATGAGAATGAAGGCCAGAATTGGATAATAAGCTCTATCCAAACGGATTTTTTGACCAAGCCAGTCATAAACTCTACCAACATTGAGCACAGCTTTCTCATAGAGAAAACCAGATAGTCCAAGAAAAACTCCCATAAGGAGGTAAATCCAATACTGATCAAGTGTCATGAGAGGGATGTTATCTGGCATATCCAGCACTGGCGTTAGACCAAATATGAGTAGGGAAACAAAGTTTGCTACGAGACTAGCTGCGAGAGTTGAGACCCAGAAAAAGCGCGAAAAATGATGATAGACTTCTTCTACCACAAAGAGAAGTCCTGCAATCGGAGCATTAAAGGCTGCGGCTAATCCTGCTGCAGCTCCACTAGCAATCAAGGAACGTTCCTCAACTGGACTGGATTTGAGCCACTTGGCAATACCTTTACCACCAACTGCTCCAAGTTGAATACTTGGCCCTTCACGCCCTAGCATGAGTCCACTGGCAATAGCTAGAATTCCTAGAATATATTTTTTCCAAAGAACTCCCCACCAGTTGAGGGTCATGAGTCCCTTTAATTCGGCTTCAACTTGAGGGATTCCTGAACCTTTGATATCTTTTTCTGATCGAGTTAATTTCGCACTGAGCCAACAAACTATTAAATAAAATAGACCAATGATAAAAAGATTGCGCACTAGGTGCGCTTGATCTTGATAAAGTCCTTGTATCAGGTGGAATCCTTTTTCGATTAAAAATCGAAAAGATCCAACAATGATCCCAACGACAAGACCGACGATGATTCCTCGTCCAACTTGGGATAATATGGTGCTTGAGGCAAAGGCAAATTCTTTCTTGGAGCTGAGTGTTTCTGACTGTTCCTCCATAATCATTCCTTCTAACTTAACTTTCTTTTTCTCCTGAGACCAGTGACTTAACGGGTTCAAAGCTGGTTCGGTGAATTGGGGTAACTCCTAGTTTTTCGAGTCCTTCCAGGTGTTTAGCTGTTCCATATCCTGCATTAGTAGCGAAATCATAGCCAGGGAACTGCCGATCGTATTCCTTCATCAATGCATCACGTGTCACTTTTGCTACTATGGAAGCTGCTGCAATGGCGAGAGAGTTTGCATCTCCTTTAATGATGGAGGTTTGTGAAATCGGCAACTCCAGTTTCATGGCATCTATCAAGAGATGCTCAGGTTGAGGAGTGAGCTGGGAAATTGCTTCCTGCATGGCTAATTTGGTCGCTTCATAGATATTGACTTGGTCGATGACCTGATTATCTATGACTCCAATGCCGATTGATAAGGCTTGGTCTTGGACGGCTTGATAAATTTCTAGATGTTTCTTTTTAGGAATTTTCTTGCTGTCATTTAGGCCTTTAATCTTACAATTTTTAGGTAAAATAACAGCTGCAGCGACTACAGGCCCAGCCAGAGGACCACGGCCGACCTCATCAACACCTGCTATCAAGGTCAATCCTTGCTTGTAAAGTTCTTTTTCATAAGAAAGCATGGATTCCAAACGAAGATCCTCATCTAATTCAGCTT
This sequence comes from Streptococcus sp. CF7_Ac1-8, assembly GCF_024295435.1. Taxonomy (GTDB): domain Bacteria; phylum Bacillota; class Bacilli; order Lactobacillales; family Streptococcaceae; genus Streptococcus; species Streptococcus mitis_AP. The sequence goes on from NZ_JANCPI010000001.1 coordinate 30,100, forward strand.
GAATGGCTTTTTTACGCTTGCTGATCTCCTTTTGAACTCCAGAGCGAGTATCCTTTTCAAGTTCTAAAAAAACAGGACTTTCTAAATCCTTGACCGTTGCAAGAAGTTCTTTGATTTCTTTAATCGTCGCCATCGAGGTCTTCCAATGTATCTAAGGTATAGTTACCGAGTTTGCCATCGCGGACTTCCTTCACGAAGAGACTGTAAAAGCGGTCATAGTCATCTCGGAAACCGAGGGCGCGGGTCATGTCCATAATAATAACAGGCGCTTCTTCTTCAATTTTCATTTGTTTGAAGCGTTCGGCCAGCTTTTCTGGATAATGTTCTTTGAAATAATTGAGACCAAAAATAGTTACCTCATCCATAGGAAGCAGCTGGTCTTTGATAGCTCCAGTCAAGGCCAACTTAAGAGCAACAGTTTCATCCTCAAACTTAGGCCAGAGAATCCCCGGTGTATCCAAGATTTCTAGGTCTTTATTGGTTTTGAGCCATTGTTGTCCTTTTGTCACACCTGGTTTATTACCGACAACAGCAATTTTCTTACCAGCCAAACGATTCATGAGAGTTGATTTACCAGCATTGGGAATCCCAATAATCATGGTACGCAAGGTTTCAATCTTGATGCCGCGTTCCTTCTGGCGAGCAATCTTATCCGCCATGAGTTTCTTGGCCGCATCTGTTACAACTTTTACAGTCACTTGCTCTTTGGAGTTGATAGCTAGCGTCTGAATTCCTTGTGATTCAAAATACTGGCGCCATTCCTTGGTCATTGCTGGGTCAGCCAAGTCTGCCTTGTTTAAAATCAAGAGTTTTGGTTTGTCGCCAACAATCTTTGTCAACATAGGATTTTGACTAGATAGAGGTAAGCGTGCATCCACCAAAATCGTTACAAAATCAACAAATTTTAAATTTTCCTGCACCTGTCGACGTGCTTTAGACATGTGACCAGGAAACCATTGAATAGTAGCCATTGAGTTTTTTTCCTTTCGTAGCAAGGGTTTAGAGAACTTATTTTATTTTACTATAGCTTGAACATAGAGAGTTTTCAAATGATGTCCAAACAGTTCTTGTTTAATTACATAGAAATCTACCTTATATTATATCATGCCTTCTCTATTTTGTCTGATGATAGCCTTTTAAGCTCCCTGTATAGAAAAAAGCCATCAAATGATGACTTTTCATAGGGAGCAAAAAACTGCCTCCTTTATATTTTAAACATTTAAATGTCTTTTTTAAACAGTTGATTAAAGAAACCGTCTGTGTTTTTAAGAAGTGCTTTGAATACTTTGGATTTCAAATTCTCAGTATTTGAGTAGTTTCCAGCTTTCTTGAGGTCTTCTGTGACAGCTTTGTCGAATAAGGCTTTCAATTCGTTATAATTGTGAATGGTTTGTCCATCAATTGTAATCTCTGTAAATCCTTTTTCAGCTCTGGCTTTCACATCATGATACCAATGTTTCTTCCAATCTTCAAGGTTTAAGAATTGGTTGTTTGAAACTTTTTTGATAATGAAATCATCACCCAATCTACCCTGATTTTGTTTATCAGCTTCACCTTGGTATTTACTAGATACATATCCGATAAATCCATTTGCATAGCCAAAGTAACCCCACATACGGAAGGCATTATGCTTGAATGATAATGAACCTGGAGCACCTTTGCTTGTATTACCACCATAAATACCAGCCATCATTTGAACATTAACATATGCTGAATTAGGCGTGAAGTCCTCTGGTCGGAACACACCATTACCCGGATTGTTATGTTTGGTCATTAAATTATTATCAACCAAATCATCAATACTTGCCAATGGTTTAGTTTTCTCTCCGTCATTTAGGTCACGAACTTTATCCCATTGGTGTGGAGCAGTTAAATTATTTAAGCCATCAACATGTCTATCGACTCTGTCAATTTTCTTGAACCACTTGCTATTATCACCATTTAATTTTGGAATTACAGCATCTGCTTCAACATAATCCAACATCATTAACGCTTCATTGTAGTTCTTCATGTAGCGATCAATATCTTCACGAGTTTGAAGCTTATCAGGGTTATAATTGTACCATTGATTACCATCATTTTCACGATGATAAGCCATATTCAAACCTAAAGCGCCATATTCACCGTTTCCTGTCGATTTATCAGGTGTCTGTAACATACCTTGCGCATAGGCTTCGACGTCTGTACCTTGACGGTGTCTATGACCACCGAAGTAAAGCATTCTATCATTAACGTGTGTTGTTTCGTGAGTAAAGGCTGAAATACCAAACGGACTAATCATATTTGTTCCCATGAAATAAACTTGGTCATTATTATTAGGATCTGGGAAAATAGATGCCATAGCTCCCATATTCCAGTTGGTATTATGGAATTTCCAAGTTGGTCCATATAATTCACGAATAGGTGCAATTGGTTTATTGTTCTTATCATAACCCATACGATTTACACCTTCAACGTTATGATAGTTTTGGTTATCCCAAACAGGTGTCGGAACCCTATTTTGACTCTTGAGTAATTGGTCACGTACACTTGGCAATGCTAAACGTGACCAGAAATCAAGGTAAGTTTGTTGACCTTTCGCAACATTATCAATCTCTTTCTTAAATTCGTTTCTAGCTTCTTCTGTATACTTACCATATTTCTCAAAAGAGCTATAAGCCATTGTATTGTAAGTTGAAATCAAGAACATATGTGCATTCTTAAGCGTTAATAGAGGTAGGATCATACGATTATGAACACCATTGTTCAAACCATCAAATGCACGATGACGTTTGTTAGCAAAATCAGGATTCGTTGTTTGAGGTTCTGATACATATACATTCTTAGCCGCATGGATAAACCAATCATTTAAATCAGTATCGTTAGTAAAGAGACGCATGTTGTAATCTAAGAAGCCATGTAATTCAGCTTTACCAATAGTTCCACCAATCATATCACGATAAGCATCCAAAGTTCTGTCGCCCTTGATATTTCGCTCGCTTGATCCAATTCGAATCAAGAAATCAAGAAGGTCAACTGACTTACCATAGAAGTCAGGTTTAAACATCATCAAGTTCTTGATAGTCATATCCCCATACTTGATATCATAGTAACGATTAAGGTAAGTAAGAGCCATCACGATTTTAGCTTTATTTTCATCCACCTTCTTAACAAGTGCTTTCATAGCCGCTTCGTCACTATTTAATTGATGGTCAGCATTTTCAATCAAAGATTTGACCAATTTATCAAGATTAGCTTTCGTTTCAGCAAAACTTTCTTCGAGATAAAGGTCTCGGATATAACCGTTTTTACGTTCCTCTGTATTTTCTTCAGCTCTATCCCGATTACCCATCAAGGCACGTACTTCAGGAGAAATTAATTCAACAGTCGCTAACCTACCTTTAATGTTTTGAATCAATTGATTACGATTTTTATCAACCATGTTTGGTGTATAAACAATGTCACCCAATCCATCGATACTATACTCACGAACTTGCGCTACTTTAGACTCTTTTTGATGAACAGCTTTGATTTCTTTAGTCTTATCTGCATAGTGAATCATCACATGATCAATATCTGATAAATCCGTTACAAATTGTCCGTCTTTCATTCCTGTAACTGATAACACTTCTTTTGTCAACAAGTTTGAATCTTCAGTTAGTTTATTACCTTGGTTAACAATCCACTCTTTGTTGTAGAACGGTTGAAGCTTTTCAATGTTACGATATGCTAAATCACGTTCTGTTTTGTAGTCTTGAGTTGTCTTATACTCATTTTCACGAGAAGTCAACACATTCAATTTGTTTACAACAGGATTTTTAATCTCAAAGGTGTTAGCCGTAATACCGTATCCTTCAATTTTCTTATTCGCTTCTTCTGTTTTAATAGTCTTAACGTTCTTAGAACGTTTAAAGCTTGAAGTACCTGTGCTTACACCTTCAACAACGAAATCTCTATTCAATCGATTTCCTGAAAAATAACCGTCTTCTTCGTCAATGTTCTTAGAACCATAGAAGATTTCACCTTTGGTAACTTTCATCATAGAAACGTTGTCTTCTAGTAAACCTAGAACCCAGTTCGAACTGATAAATCCACCAACTTCAACAGGATTTTGAATATCAATCGTACCTTTTGCCACAGAATGGCGAATTGAACCTTCTTTACCAACAGTGTTGTTATCCATGCCGTTATCGGTTGTTGCTGCAATACCACCAGCTTTAGCTTTATTACCTGTAATATCGGCTTCAACATAGGCTTTATCTACGTTACCTTTCCAGATTTCACCAACAATACCAGCTACTTTCCAACCTTTGTCACCGAATGAATGTATTTTACCAATGAAGGCAACGTCATTCAATTTACCACCTTTGTCGAGTTTGTTAATAATACCAGCAACATTGTTATTGCCAACAACAGAACCTGTAACTTTAACTTTTTCAACAGTAGCATTCTTAACCATATTAGCAAGAGGTGCTACATTATCAGCCCAAGGCATATTGACATCAACATTACCTAGATTAATGTTTTTAATTGAACCATTTTCAACACGATCAAATAACGGTCGAGCGATGTTATGAATCGTGTATTGCTTACCATCGACACTTGATAAATGACCTTGGAATGTCCCAGGTACATATTGTTTACCAGCAGCAGGAACATTCGTAGCATTCAAATCGGCACCGATTTTAAACGTACCTTTCATGTCCGCTCTCATCGCCTCAACCAACTCTTTAAAGTTGTAGTAAACATTATCCGTTTTTGGTACAGGTTTTTCGAGGTAGTGAATATACTGATTACGAACCTTAGTTGGGTCTGTATGTTGAATCAAATCTTGAGCAGTTGCTGTAATTTTAAAAAGTTCTTTTTCTTTTTCAGTCACCAACTCAATCTTATCAACTGCTAAACGTGTTACTTTATTATCACGACTAGTGATTTTCAAGTACATCTTCTTCACATCTTCATCTGAAGGTTTTTCAGTCATGAAATCATTAGGTGTTTCAGTACCATCGTCATTTACCTTCACTAAATTAGTAGATGCGATATTTTTAATTTCAACTTTTTTCAAATCCAAGCGAAGTGGTTTCTCTTCTAATGTTGCAGTTTCTTCTCCCTTACCACGGTCATAGGTCATAGTGGTTTCTATCTTATAGTCCTTGTAGAATTTTAAATCTTCTACCTGCTTATCTAATTGCTCTGAAGTTAAATCTACTGTTTTGACAATTTCATTTCCATCTTTAATTGTCGCAGTAATTTTATTGATCTTGACTCCATCTGTATTAACCAAATGATAAGAAAGATTTGCGGAGCGGTCTAATACATTTGTATCTGTTCGCTCCAAAGTCAAAACAGGAGCCGTTTTTTCTTTAGGCTTTTCTTTTGTACCTTTTACAAGAATTTCAGGCTTCATTTCTTTCAAAATAGTTACTGTTTCAACTGGTTCACTAATTTTTTTGCCATGTAACTCTTCATAGCTAGTAACAATTTGACGTTCGCCATCCTCACCAACTTGTTTAATAGAATCATCGCCTATAAATTTGGTAGAATCAGATTCTTCTACAGTCGTTTTAGGAATAGTCTCTGTCCGGATATCGGTATGTAGAGAAGGCAATTCTTCTCTTTCTGGTGCAACTTCTGAAACTGTAGATATTGGTTCAGTATACTCTGGAATGTTGATAACAGGTGGCTCAATCAAGTTGCCATTTTCATCTACTCCTGTTGTACCTACAGGTTCAGTATATTCTGGTTTCTCAGCATTAGGAGCATCGTCTGGAACTGTGCCTACCGGTTCAGTGTATGCTGGTTTTTCATGAACTTCCGGTTCCCCCTTTTCAGTGACTATGGCTTCAGGTAATGCTGGCTGAACTTCTGGTTTGCCTTTGTCAGTCACAACCGCTTCTGGTAAAGCTGGTTGAACTTCCGGTTCCTCTTTATCAGTCACAACCGCTTCTGGTAACGCTGGCTGAACTTCTGGTTCTCCTTTATCAGTCACAACAGCTTCAGGTAATGTTGGTTGAATTTCTGGTTCCCCTTTGTCAGTCACAACCGCTTCTGGTAACGCTGGCTGAACTTCCGGTTCCCCCTTTTCAGTGACTATGGCTTCAGGTAATGCTGGCTGAACTTCTGGTTTGCCTTTGTCAGTCACAACAGCTTCTGGTAAAGCTGCTTGCACCTCAGGTTCCCCCTTTTCAGTTACAACAGCTTCTGGTAATTCTGCTTGAACTGCAGGTTCGCCTTTGTCGGTTACGACTGCTTCTGCTAATTCTGGCTGAACCTCAGGTTCGCCTTTCTCTGCTATAACTTTGGGTTGCTCAACTGGCGAAACAGTTGAGGTCGGAGAAACCGACGAAACAGTTCTATCATCAAACTCCAAGTAACCAACATATCTATAACCAGAAATTTGCAACACACCATCACGTCCAGACTCATGGATGTTAGCATTCAAATTAAGTGCTGAAGTAGTTGATAGTGTAACTAAACCTGTCGCCCCTACAATCAAAAATGTAGCTATTTTTTTGTTTCTCTTATCTTTTGTAATAACTACAACAAGACTACCTATGGTCAATAAACCAAATACAGTCATAATAGATTGAGAACTTCCTGTGTTTGGTAATGCGTCTTTTTCATAAACCAAGGCATATGACTCTTTTGATTCATCGGGAGTACCTGATTTCAGGTGCGTACGTTCATTTTGCGTCAAATTAGCATAATCTAAGTAGTGATATGTGGATGCCCCCACAACTGACGGTGCAAATAAAAGACTTCCCAAGAATACTGAGCCAACAATACCTTTTATTTTCCGAATGGAAAATTTATCTTTTTTTAATAATGACAATTGTAATCCTCTACCTTTACTTTTTATTTCCTAATAGCAAACACTATTTTTTATTCTCAAAAATTGAACTTCTAAAATCATTAGTTTGATCTAAATATGCTTTAAAGATTGCTTGTTTAAGTTTATGAACTCTACTATATTCAGGATAAATATTTACACGTTCATCCTCTGCATCAGCATTAACAGCCTCAGTTATCATTTTACGAAGCATATCAATATTAGTTATTGTTACCTTACTATTTCTTGAGAAACTTACATTTGGATTATAGAAACTAATACTGATTAGATTATTAAATTTAGCTATTCGTTCATCATACATTGCTTTTTTAAATTCTACCCAAGATGAATAACGATTATTAAATACTTTCTCAAGCACTAACTTATCAGTTACATTACCGACTACTTTACCATATGACTTAATCACTTTACCTTTAGCTTTTGCTTCTTCTGCATATTGATTAGAAATATATGGTACCATTCCATCTTTAAATCCTTTTGCAGCTAATAATTCAAACGCCATACGACGTCCCATTAAATCACCCGGTGTTCCTTCATTATTACTTAAAGCTGCGTATATTGGTGAAAATAGTTTAATTGTATAATATCCATTTCGTTTAAAGGTATTATCGTTGTCATTTTCGTATCCTCTTCTAGTAATAACATCATTTTCAATTAGACTATCAAATGAATTTAACTTATTAAGCTCTTCAACTGTTAAGTAACGAACAACATTAGTTGCATAAACCTTACTTCCATCTGGATCTGTTTCAAATTTATTTTCTATTTTTCTCAATAACTCGTTTTTCTTATCAATCTCTAATTTAACAACTGCATTACCTTCTAGATATTCTAGCATATAAATTACATCAAACATATTATGCATATATTTTTGCAAATCTTCTGCATTATTAAATCGTTTTGTAGGATCTTTTACCTGAAGTCTAGTTGGATTTTCTGCTTCTTCATACTTCAATATAGAGTTAATCGTAATAGTAGGATCGTATGGATGATCAGGAGCTTGTAACAATCCTTTAGCATAAAACTCTGGTCCAAGTCCATTCCTTCTTCCATATCCTCCAAGATAAATTTCTCTATCTGAGTTATGCGTCATTTCGTGTGTATAAGTTACCGCACCATCTTTATCAAGCATACGATATGCCATATAGTAGAATGCATCCCCCGTAGCATATGCTCCATTAGAATTATGAACAACATTATTTCCTGCTGGACCGAAGAAGTGTTTTATTGCTGGATGATCAGTTTCAAAAGTTGCTTGGTATGTATCTTTATCTTCTTTTTCATCTGTACCAAATCTAAATGCATCATAGACTAGAACACTTCTATATAATTTTTCTTTATTTTTATCATCTAGTATTTTATACCAGTAATCATAGTGATCTCTGAATCTAGCAGCCGCTTCTCTAGCTTTTGCCTCAACATAGTCATTTAAATTATTTCCTGCTGGATGTTCTTTACTTCTATATCTATCATAAGCACCAAATCCTATAGTCGAAATGTTGGCTATAATAAACACCGATTTTTCAGGTAATGTTAATAGCGGCAAGACCATACTTGGGTATTTCCAAGATGGGCTAGTTAATCTATCATATACCCCTATAGATTGCGGAGTGCCTGCTTTTGATTGTTTATCACTTACCTCTTTAATCGTAGATTTTTCTTCTACTATATAGGCTTTAGTTTGTTCTTTAAACCACTCGTTATTGGTTTTATCTGGCACGAATGCTTGTCTATATTTTTCTAATGCATCAAATAAATTATTAGTTTTATAATTTTTCGCTAATAAAACATTATAAGTTATAACATTATTTTTCGCTAGTAAATTATTATATCCAGATTTACCTAGTTCGATAACATTATCTAACGCTGAACTATTTGATTTACCGAAGAAATCCAAGTGGTACATGATTAAATCTTTCGCTTTTGTATCACCATATTTAAAATTGTACCAACGCTCTAAGTATGTTAATCCTAGAAGTAAAGCTTCCTTATTATTTTTAATTTTTTCGATTACATAATTATCTATTGTCTTATTGTTATTTTCCACTATTGCAGCATCTGCAGTAAGTAGTTTTGTTAAACTGTCTCTCAAATCATGTTTAGTAGTATTGAATTGATCTTCTAAATATAACTCCGTTAAACTAACATCCTTAGAAACATCTAATACTTTTCTAATTGCGTCTGATTTGTATTCTACACTATTTAATGCTGGTAATACTTCATCTAAAATATTATTATAATTGCGAAGTAATGTATTCGGTGTATAAATTAAGTTTGTACCGCCTATTCTATACTCTGCTACATTTGAAAAATCATTTTGATATTCTATATTTTTTGTCTCTGATGTATTGTCCGCGTAATATAGTAATAGTTTATTTATACTTGATTTGTATTTGTTAATATCACTAATTACTTCATTATCTTTCATTGGAACAACTGATAATAATTCTTTATTATAAAGATTACTACTTGACTCTACTAAATTCCCGTACTTAACTATTGTTTCTCTATTATAGAACGGTAATAGTTTTTCTATATTTTTATATACTTTTTCTTTTGATGAATCAGCATTCTCAAGATTTCTATAGTCAGTTACATATCTAGAAGATAAATTAAAGTCTTCTGTTTTAATAGTATTCTTAGTCGCAAAAGCAGCTTTTTTCTCTCTAATATGTGCGTCTTCTAATACCTCTCCTCTTTGAACAACAGAATCCTTAGTTAAGATTTCATCATCTTCTGGTACTACGTTCACAACCTTATTATTTTTGTTGCTATAAACAGAAGTTGCTTTCATCCTAGTAAAGTCTTTACCAGTTATAGCATTACCGTTCGTAATATCAACATCACTTAGTACATTTAATAGTTTTCCAGATTTTTCTAAACCATCCACTGGATCCCAAAGGTCTCCAACTACACCACCTACATAAGCAAAAGGTTTAACATTATTTAGTTTCCCTTCAGCATAACTACTGCTTATCACAGCATTATCAATTACTGCACCAGCTATTCCGCCAATAGACTGATCACCTTGCGTTGCATTCGTCGCCATATCGATAGATGCAATCGACTTATCTATTAATGCTCCCGAACCTGAAAGTTTACCTACTAAACCTCCAATCTGATAACTAGCTACTGTTTTATATGTATTAGTTATTCTACCTGTATAGCTACTGTTAGAAATAGTAGAATTATTAACTTGTGATACTAATCCTCCTATTCCACGTTCACCAGCTATTGCTCCAGCAGCATGAACATTATCAATATGGGTATTGCTATTCGCTTCTTTTGCAAGTGTTGCAGTATCATCTTTTGCAGAAATATTAGCATCTTTTAGTGAAAGGTTTTCTACTGTAGCACCATTTAATCCCCCAAATAATGGTTTTTTCAAATTATAAATAGCGTAATACTTATTACTATTTTGACCTATTAGTGTACCGTGGAATTCATTTTTCACATAACTTTCTTGACCATCTGGAAGTTCGACTTCACGAGCATCCATAGTTGCTCCTAAACGGAATGTACCATTAGGATTGCTATTCATTGCATCTACTAAATTTTTAAATGATGTATAGACACCAGTTTCACTTTGCTGAGTTTTTGGTAAATAGTAAGTATAATTTTCTAATACATTATTATTTTCATGATGTATCAGATTATTTGCACTTGCTACTATTTTATAAACATCTCTATTATCTTTATTAGCATTAGTAATGCTTGTAACTGGTAGCATCACATCTTTAAAGTTCTCTGATTTAACTTTCATGAAGTAATTTTGTGGGTCATTTGGTGCAGAATCTAATGAAGTTACATGACGATACTTATCACCTTCTTTTGAATATAGTTCTACAGAAGATATATTTCTAAGCTCTAATTTCTTATTAACGTCTTCTTCTTTAACATCGTCTTTTTTCTCATCTTTATGACGTTCTAGTGCATCATATGTCGGAGTAATTTCTTTACCATTTATAATACTTCTAATCCAGTCTAATTGTGTTGGAGATAATATTAATCCTCCTGAACGGTTCTTAGCACCATTTTGGTGGACACCAATAACTTCACCATTAGCATTAAATATTCCTCCACCACTCATACCAGGTTTTCCACCTTGATATTGAACACCGTAGGTATTATTCGCATATTTTTGCTCCATTTCTACTGTAGCATCTTTTAAGTGCGTATATTCCCCACCTGGATATCCATGAACATTTAGTTTGTCATTAAGATTTACTTTAGTATAATTTTTAACTAATTCTACATGTTCTCTGCCAGTTGTTTCAGGTAGCTTAACCACTGCTAAATCATAGATAAATCCTTTTGGATAATCTTTTTGATTATAAAAATGAATATCCTTAGCAGTAAATCTTCCTTTTCGCCCATCGGGAGTTACCCATTCATATGTATTTTTGGTTTCATCCCCTATGAATTTACCTGTAGTATTATCAGAAGAATTATTAATGAAATTATGAGCTACTGTTAAAAGTACATTTGGTGCAATAAAAGTAGCTGATCCCACTCCAGTTCCCTTCGTCGAATCTGTAATAAAGGTCATATTAATTAACGCACTAGATTTTTTCTGAATACTCATTTCTTCTGGTGTATTAGTATTTTCATTATTTGGTTTAGTCTCTTCTGTACTTGGTTGTTCAATACTTCCAGAATACTCTCTAGTTGGCTCTACTTTCTCCGGCTCTACTAACGCTCCAGCTTGTATACCCGTATATTCTCTCGGAGCTTCCACTTTCTCAGGCTCTGCTATTGCTCCAGCCTGTACTCCTGTGTATTCAGGTAGCGGTGTTACCTGCTCTGGCTCGACTATTGCTCCAGACTGGGTGCTGGTATATTCTGGTTTTTCAGCTGTCTCAGGGGCTACAACAGCTCCCGATTGCTCACCTGTATATTCTGGTAAGGAAGCATGGGTCTCTGGTTCGACGATGGCACTAGACTGAGTCCCCTTGTACTCTGGTTGTGGAGTTACTTGTTCTGGTTCTACTATTGCTCCAGCTTGTATCCCTGTATATTCTCTTGGCGCTTCTACTTTTTCTGGTTCTACTAACGCTCCAGCTTGTACTCCTGTGTATTCTGGAAGTGGGGCTACCTGTTCAGATTCACCTTTATCACCTACTACCGCTTCTGGTAAAGCTGGTTGAATTGCAGGTTCGCCTTTTCCCGTGACTAAAGCTTCTGGTAACTCTGGCTGAATTGCTGGTTTGTCTTTATCGCTTACAACTGCTTCCGGTAAAGCTGGTTGAATTGCAGGTACGCCTTTGTCACTTACTACAGCTTCGGGTAACGCTGGCTGGACTGCAGGCTCACCTTTGTCGGTTACTACAGCTGCTGGTAGTTCAGGCTGAATTGCGGGTTCAACAATAGCTCCAGACTGTACTTCCTTATGTTCTGCATCAGTCTCAGGTTGTTCCTTTATAACTTGAGCTTTTTTAGTACCTTTTTCTACTATTCTTGAAACAGGCGCAGTCGTTGAAGTTGAAATAATTTCTCGCGAAACTTCTTCCTTGTTTACAGAGAATATTCTGACAATTTCAACTTTCTTACCTAATTTACCTTCTTGTTTTACTCTTACAGTTCCTTCAGCTAAATCAGAATTCTCTTGAACTTCTTCTTGAAAATCTATTTTTGTCTCTATAGTTTCGTCACGATATAAGAGTTCAGGTTTATTCAACTGACCTGATAGAACTTCATCCTGTGGATTTAATGTATTTACTCCAGTCTTTTCTTTTGGAGAAATCTTCTCCTCTTTCTTCGTCTCTAGATTCTTATGTTCGGCTAATTGTGCTTTAGAATCTGAAGATTTTTTCTCTTCTTTTCTTGGATTCGTTAATTCTGTAGAAAGAGGTTTTTCAACTACTTGAACTTCTGTCGGCTTAGTTGAAGAAACAGGTGTTTGTTCCTGAATAGCTTGTACTGTTGATGGATTCTCTACAAAATTCGGTGTAACACTATATTCCACCTTTTGTTGTTTTGTAGGAGTGGCTACGGATTTCTCTTGATTATTTACTTTAGACTCAGAAGTCGTTTTTCCCTCTTTGATATATCCAATATAAGTGTAACCTGAAATATCTTTAGGAAGAGGTAATTTTTCTCCAGAAGTCAATTCATAGTCCGTATTGTAATTTAGCAAAAGATTATTTTCTAAAGCATGAGCCGATACAAGAACACCATTTCCTATTCCTGCAACCAATACTAAATGTAATACCGTTTTATTCTTAACTTTTTTCTTGGAAACGGCAAAAATTAAAATCCCCAAAGCTGCTAAGCTAGCACCAGCAACCAGGGCTTGCATCTCATTCTTGCTTCCAGTATTTGGCAATTCCCCCAGTTGATTTTGGGAATTTAATTTATAAACAAGATAATAAGTCTCATCATCATTCTCCACGTATGTCGGAATATCATAGATAAGCTTATTCTGCTCATCTGATGATAGCTCTGACTCTGTCACATATTTATAGTGAACACCTTTAGTCTCTTGAGCATCCACAGATGAACTACCTAAAACAGACATAAAAAATAAACTTGAAATCGTCGCAGATACAAGTCCTACTGATAATTTTCTAAATGAAAAACGCTGCTGTTTTTCACCAAAATACTTTTCCATTATTCCTCCTTGAAATAAAATTTATATTTATCTTACGAAGGCCTTTAATATATTAGCGTATTATCTATAAAAAAGGCACCACACTTTAATTATACTCTTAATTTACCAAAAAGTCTTAAAATTGCGTTACGTTTTCATACTTTGTTTTATATATAAAATACGAAGGAGCAGGGTTTGCCATTTCCTATTTTCTCTTTTTGGATAAAATGTAACCTACCATGGAATTTCCACGGTAGGTGTTACTTATATCACTAATCGTTCTAAAAATGGTTTGAGGCAGTTGAGGAGAATTCCTTCTATCCAGCTTTCTTGTGCTGAGGATAGATGTTCTGACTGGAGACTTTCTTTTAGAAAATCTCGGACTTGTTCTGGTGCGATTTCAAACTCAAAAGCTTTCATTTTATAGAAAAAGTCGAGCAGATGATCTGACAGATATTCAGTTGAAAAGGGAACTTCTCCACTTTTTCGATATTCTAATAAGAGTCGAGCAAATCTGGCTTTTTCTTCAGGAAGCTCACGAAAATAGGAATTGAGGAGCCAGGTCTGCTTCTGTTTTCTTTCAATTGGATCCTGACTGGCAATTCGTTGGTCTTTTTCCAGCTCTTTTTGGTATTGTTTGGCCTTGACAGCCCGTTCTGTCCTATTTTTACCAAAAAGTATTTTCTCCCACTTACGTTCTTCTTGGGTTAGGGTTTCTGTAAAGCCAAAGTAATCTTGATAGGCACGTTCCGCTGGGCCCATGGCTAGAACTAGATTGTCTGCATATTGTTTGGCGATTTTATCCCTCTTCCTGCGCTCTTTCTCAGCCTGGATACGCAGTTCTTGCTCGTAGTCAATTTTCTCCTTGCCTAGCTTGACAAGATAGAGTTGGTCATCCGGTTTTCCAAGTAAAAAGGGCTTGATATACTTTTCTAGGACTTCTTCCATACGAGCCTTCTTCTTGGGTTCTGCCTTGGTCCAACTGCCTCCTTGAAAGACTTCTAGAAAGAGTTGGTAGTCTCTTTCAGGTGTGAACTGATTGCCACGATTGGGTTTAAAAACACCTTTTTCCCAGAGCCACTTTAGAAGACGCTCGTCAAAGTCACTTTTATTGACCTTGATTTTTTCCTTTTTCTTAGCTTTTCTGGTTAGATTTTCAACCTTTCTGAGCAGTTTTTTTTCCTCTTCCAGTTGCTGGTCAAGGGTCAATCGATGAAAATGACGAACACAGTCGCTACCAATCGGAAAGAGGCGTTGGCCTGTGACACCATTAAAGAGTTCATAAGCGTACTTGATGGCATTTCCACAGACACAATTACTGCGGCCGATACCGTTAAAAATCAAGGAAACTTCATTCCATTCCTTGGTAGCTTGTTCCCAAGTATCAGCTTTTGAAGCCTGTAAAACCGTATCGTGCAGGGATTTTCTAACTGGAAGTGTCATGAGGTCTCCTTTCTAGATTATACTTTTACAACTTGAACCTCTTCTTTACCTAGTAAAATCAAGTATTTTTCAATATTTTCAATCGAATAGGCTCGTGATAAAGCCTCTCCGTATAGGGCTAATTGACCACGATAGCGGTCTATGAGTTGACTTGGCTCATCATAGCGGTCTGTTTTGTAATCGAAAAGAACGATACGATCCTCATAAAGCAGATAGCCGTCCAAGATTCCACGGACAACGAAGTCTTCCTGACTCTTGTGGTCTCTTTTGAGCATGGAGAAGGGTTGCTCGCGGTAGAGATGTTCTGTATTGGCAAGAATTTCTTGACCGAGTGATGTGCCAAAGAAGGCAAGGATTTTAGCAAGATTGATCTTGTCTTTAACAGCTGGGCTGGTTTGAACTTGTTGGAGAGTTTCTGTCAGGCTAGCAAGGGTTGGTCGCTGACTGAGGTTAATTCTCTGCATGAGTTCGTGGGTAGCACTACCAATTTCAGCTCCTGTTATCTTTTCTTTGGTTGAAAAATCTGGTAAATCAAAACTGATTTTCTTGTCTACTGACTGACCTTGACCAGCAATCTCAACACCTTCCATATCCATAACTGGTTCGTAGAATTTTTTAATTTGACTTGGGGTTTGAACACTTGGCAATTCAATAGCTGCGCGGTGAAGAGTATTATATACTTCCACTTCTTTCAGCATTTCAAGAGCTTCCTTAATGATTTCTGACTGGCGATTGTCTGCTTGGGAGCTATCTTGGAGAGGACTCTTGTTTTCCAACTCTCCGATAGCTTCTGTAGTCAGCTGATCTTCACCAACAAAACGATAGCTAAAGTTGAGATGATCCTTGGCAAATACTTTACTGATAGCCCAAATCCAATCTTGGAAATTCTTGGCTTGCAGTCTAGTGTTGCTATTTAGTTTTCCATTTTTAGCTGCTGGGTATTCCTTGGCTTCCAGCTTTTCACGAGAACCCTTACCGACAAGATAAAGCTTTTTCTCAGCTCGCGTCATGGCAACATACAGCAGACGCATTTGTTCTGAATAACTTGCCAGCTGTAATTCCTCTTCATTCTGCATATAGGTCAGGCTAGGAATAGAGAGCTTGATGGTTTTAGGATAGTGATCTTCCACTGCTCCTGTCTCCATTTTAGCAATATATTTGACACCAAGACCATTCTGACGACTGAGAATGACTTCTGACATAGAGTCTTGCTTGTTGAAATCTTGATCCATATTGAGGATAAAGACGTAAGGAAACTCTAGTCCTTTACTCTTGTGGATAGTCATGAGCTCTACTGCATCTTTTGGCGGTGCGACAGCCACGCTTGCAAGATCGTGCTTTGCTTCTAAAACTTGGTTAATCATACCAATAAAACGAGACAAGCCCTTGAAATTGCTCTTTTCAAATTGATCAGCACGCAATGCTAGGGCATAGAGATTGGCCTGTCTAGCAGGTCCATTTGGTAAAGCTCCAACATAGTCATAATAAAAACGGTCGTTGTAAATCTTCCAAATCAAGTCATAGAGGGAGTGGGTTTTGGCATACAAGCGCCAAGAGGCTAAGATATCCATGAATTGCTTTAGTTTCTCAGCTAGAGCTGAGTGAATCAAGCCTTTTTGCCTGCTTACCTGTTTTTGAGCATTTACTAGTTTCTCATAGAGATTTTCTTGGATTTTATCCTCTGCTTTCTGAAGAGATAAACGTGCTAACTCGTCCTCATCCAAGCCAAACATAGGAGACTTCATAAGGGCAACCAAGGCATAGTCTTGAAGAGGATTGTGAATGACACGAAGGGTGTCTAGCATGACTTGCACTTCTAGGGATTGAAGATAATTGTTTTGCTCTCCGTCAGTTTTGACAGGAATTCCGTACTCAGACAGGGCGAGAAGAATCTGGTCATTACGACTGCGACTGGAGGTCAGAAGGGCGATTTCTTTAAAGGAAACACCTTGTTCCTTATAGAGTTTAAGGATTTCCTTGATAACCAGGCGCATTTCGCCTGTTAGTTTCGTTTCTGCCTGCCCCTCTTCTTCCTCACTTGTGTCGTCCTTATCGTAGATGAGAAATTCTGCCTTGTTGTCTGGATTAGGAGTCAGTTTGGTATTGGCAAAAACAAGCTGGTGCATGTTATCATAGTTGATTTCGCCGACCTCTTGGTCCATAAGGCGTTCAAAAACATCATTGGTTGCTGATAGCACTTCTGAACTACTACGGAAATTTTCTTTGAGGAGAATGAGCTTGCCCTCTTTTGGATTTTGCGCATAGCGTTGGAACTTTTCATTGAAAATCTGCGGATCTGCCTGACGGAAACGATAGATAGACTGCTTGATATCTCCCACCATAAAGCGATTGTGTCCATTAGAAAGTAATTCCAGCATCCGTTCTTGAATATGGTTGGTATCCTGATACTCATCGACCATGACTTCATGGAAGCGCTCCTGATAATCCTGACGAACTTGTGGGAAATTCTCTAAAATCTCAATGGTGTAATGGCTAATATCAGCGAATTCAAAGGCATTTTCCTGACGTTTGCGCTGACGATAAGCTTCTACAAAATCACTCATGAAGGCTTGGAAGGTTTTAGCTAGTTCCCATGTATCTCCATGATAACGTTCTTGATAGTCGAGAATGGTTATCTGGTCTGACAGTTGTCCTAGTTTAGCAAACTGAGTCTTTCTCTCTTCGTTGTAGGCATCGACCAGCGGCTTCAAATCAGCCTTACGACTGGCATTGGTCAGAGCTCGACCATTTTTCTCTTTCGAAATTGCGACAACACGCGCAAGTACTGCCTGATAAGCCTGACTATCGGACTCCTGATTTAGGGAGCCAATTTCATCCAGAATCAACTGAACATTTTCTAAATAGGCTGCCTTTGGAAACTCCTTGGCATCATTATCCAGATGATAACGAAAAAAGCTTTCCAAATCCCAAAGGGCTTGTTTGATTTGCTCAGTCAATCTTTCTTTTTCACTGGTAAAATCAGCTTTCTCAAAGCCTTTGAGGAAAGATTCACTCAGCCATTTCTGAGGATTGCTGGTGGATTGGAGGAAGTCATAGATTTTATAGACTTGCTGGCATAGCCCCCGTTCATCTTTTCCACGTCCAGCAAAGTTTTTCAGCAAATGACTAAAGGTTTCTTTCTGTTTACCTTGGTAATGGGCTTCAAAGACCTCATGAAAGACTTCGTTTTTTATAAGAAGTTGCTCGCTTTGGTTTTGTAAAATCCTGAAATTAGGCGCAATATCAATCAGATAGCCATGTTTGCCAAGGAATTTTTGTGTGAAAGAGTCCATGGTTCCGATGGCTGCGTTGGGTAGGTCTGCCAACTGGCGGCCCAAGTGTTGTTTGAGGTCAATGTCATCGCTTTCTTGGATTTGTTGGCTGATTTTTTTCTCCAAACGTTCTTTAAGTTCAGTCGCAGCCTTGACGGTAAAGGTTGAGATAAAGAGTTGAGAAATTTCGACACCACGCGCCAATTGGTCCAGAATACGCTCGGCCATGACAAAAGTCTTCCCAGAGCCAGCCGATGCTGAGACCAGGATATTCTGGCCAGAAGTGTAGATAGCTTCAATTTGCTCGGCAGTTTTCTTTTGTTCCTTGCTCGAATGCGCTTCTGCTTCTTGAAGTTTTTGAATTTCCTCCTCAGTTAAAAAGGGAATGGGCTTCATCGATTCAACTCCTCTCTTATTTTTTCAAACCAAGCTTGCTTGAGTTTTTCTCCGACCAGACGCTTGCCATCAGTTAAGTCCAACTTTTCTAGGAAACGGGCTTGGCCCAAGTGGTAATTGGCTTCAAATCCGGTGATGGCTTGATGTTGCTGAACATACGGTGCAATACTTCTGCCATTTTCAGTATAAGGATTAATGGCGAACTGACCTGCTAAAATTTTCTCAGCTGCTTTCTTGTAAAGTTGGGCATTGTAGTCCAGCAGGAGCTGGAATTCCTCATCTGTCAGCTGATTAGCCTTGTTTTTATTGTAAAATTCACCCAAATGACTGCTTTCTTTTTCTAAAAAGAGGCCTTGGTATTTCATTGACTTGCTAGCTTCTACTACTGCACCTGCCAGACTTTTAACGGCCATCAGAGATTGGACAGGCTCAGCCATTTCCAAGTACATGGCACCGAAAAAGTTCTGCTCCCCTTCTCTTTTTAGGGCAGCTAGATAGGTTGGCAACTGGGAATTGAGCCCATTAAAGAAATGAGGAAACTGGAACTGAGTTAGACTAGACTTGTAGTCTACTACTCCTATCGCCCCATCAGCTTTCAATCGGTCAATGCGGTCAACCTTACCTCGTACAAAGACACTGCGCCCATTATCCAATTGAATAAAGGCTTGCTCTTTCCCACCGAAATTTGCTTCTTCTTTGATGGTTTCGATGGCTGGATTATGGCGGAGAATGTGACCAGTCGTCCGTGCAACATCAAGCAAAACTTCTTTGGTAAACTGGGCTTCCAAACTTTCTTGATAAATGGCTTCAAATTCGCGTTCTTGACTGGTTTCTTGGATAGCTTGTTCTAAACGTTTGTCAAAGGAATCTTCGTCAGGCAACTGCAAGGCGCGTTCAAAAATGCGGTGTAAGAAATTCCCATGACTGCGGGCATCAGGACGTAGACGTAATTCCTCTTGCAAGCCTAAAACGTAGCGGAGGAAATAACTGTATTGGTTTCGGTAAAACTCCGTCAAACCAGACGTAGACAGGTAAAATTCCTTGTCAGCTGGATAGAGAGCCTGTAAGGTATCCTTGGTCAACTGCTTACTGCTTGGACTGATTGGGAGGGCTGGATTTTCCAGACCTTGCTGTTCTAGTTTTTTACCCATCACACGCGCAAGAACCTTGACAAAGGTCAAATCTTGCTCAGTATCACTCGTCTCGCCCTGCTGGTGATAGGCAACCAGACTGGACAAAAGACTGTGATAGGACCCCATATCTTCCTTAGACAGCCCTTTGTGATTCATCCTCTTCTCTTTCCGCCTAAATCCAAAATTGACCAACTCTTGAAGATAGGCAGATTCCTTGCTTTCACTTTCGTTAAAAAGGCTTGGAGCCGACAAGACCAACTGCTTACGAGCAGAATTGACCAAGGAAAGCATAGTATAGCGATTTTTCTTGAGATTTTCACTGCTGGCAATCAGCAATTGTGCCCCATCTTCTGTCGCTTGGTTTAGTCTCTGTCTTTCTTCGTCTGTCAAAAGACTGGTATTTTGGGCAATTTTTGGTAAATTGTCCTGTGTTAGCCCAATGGCGTAGACAAAGTCAGCCGTTAAGGGTGCAATCAAATCGTAACTCTGCACCAGGACAGTGTCCACTGTTGCTGGAATGGTGCGATACTGAGATAGGCTCATTCCAGAATGGAGCAAGGCTAGAAAGTCCTCTAGATTAACTTGCGAACCAGCAAAAACAGTCGCAAATTGTTCTAAAACATGACAGAAGGCTTTCCAAACTTCAGTCTGTCTTTCCTGATCAAGAGCTTCCATAGTGGCTGTCAAATCTTGGAGCTGCTTGGTCACAGCTCCTTCTTTTAGAAAAGAGTTCCACTTTTGCAAGAGATTTTCAGCCTTTTGTTTTCGGCTAGCAAAAAGAGTCTCAAGAGGGGTTAAAATACGCAGACGAAGAGCATTTAAACGTTCCAAATTAAATTTTCCATGGTGGAATTTGGTGAAGGCTTGCTGAAAGGCTGGCAAGCCATTGATACCAAGATAGCGGATATATTGCTCAAAAGCATCAATATCAGCCTGACTAAGGTCGGTATACAAACCTGTTCTAAGAAGGTTTATCAAATCCTCCTGACGGAAACGGTAGCGTTTTAAAGCCAAAATAGACTCGACAAACTGTGTCAAAGGGTGGTGGGCCATGGATTCGTTTTTGCCTAGATAGAAAGGAATCTGATACTGGTCAAAAATAGTTTTTAGAGATAATTGATAAGAAACTACATCCCCCAATAGAATACGAAAATTCTTGTAGCTCAGGTCTGAGTTCTCATGCAATTTCTGACGGATGCTACGGGCTACTAGCTCCAACTCCTCCTTTTGCGTCAAACAAGACCAGATTTGTAAGTTTTCACGGTCTTTCTCATCAACATCCAAAGCGAGTTCTGAAAAGTCATAAGAAGACTCCAGTAAACGAGAGGCCTTGCCAAAACTATCCATCTGCTCATGAGTTTGAGAACAATCCAGAGCAGACGTTTGGTATTTAGAGGCTAGATGATGGAGAAACTCCACACTGGCTTGGTATAGATTGCCCTCGCTAAAAGGACTGGTATAGGCTTTCTTACTAGCATAAGCACCAATGACAATCTCAACACCCTTGCCATGAAGTAGGTCCACAATTCGCTCTTCCTCAGCAGAAAAACGGGTAAATCCATCAATAACCAAGGCAATTTGAGTAAAATCACTACTTACCTTGTCATTCTCAATAGCCTCAATCAAATGCGACAACTGACTTCCCTGAGCTAACTTCCCTTGATTGAGATAGGCCGTTACTTTCTCAAAAATCAAGAGCAAGTCTGCTCGCTTGTCCTCATCCGTCAAACTTTCCAAGTCTAAAAAACTCATCTGAGCAGTCGTCATCTCGTGATACAGCTCAATCAACTGCTGGATAAACTGAGGATCTTGCTTAATCGCACCATAAACACGTAAGTCCTTAGGATCGAGTTCCGCAAGGCACTTATAAAAGGCCATCCCAAGACCAATGTCATCTAGACTGGTCTTGGCAGGCAAGTCATTCAAGATCAGGTAACGAGCCATCTGCGCAAAGCGCGTGACGGTAATCGCAAAAGAAGCCTGCTGGGACAAGCATTCCAGCACGGCGCGTTCCTTTTCAAATGAAAGAGAGTTGGGGGCGATGTAGAAGACTCGCTTGCCAGCAGCAACTAGCTCCTCCGACTCTCTAGTTAGAATTTCTGTCAAAGAAGTCCGAATATCAGTATAAAGTAATTTCATCTCTGCCTCGTTAGAATTTTTCATTACCTTTTATTATACCATGATTAGTCACCCAAGTCTGAAAATAATCAGTTCTTGCTCACCTGTTGAAAAGAAAATGCCGGAAAGTTCCGACATTGTTTTAGTAAGCTAACTTCCTGAAAATAGGAGTAACCATACATCCCAGAAGGCAGTGATATTGATGAAAATATGAACTAGTATTGGATAGTAGAGACTTTTTGTCATGCGATACAATAGAGCAAAAATAAGCCCTCCACTAGCGTAAATGAAAAAAGCAAGAGGAGTTAAAGCAAAATTGATATGAATATAACCGAAAATAATAGCAGAAAGCAAGACATCTCCGTACCAAGGCGAGTTTTTGAAAAAGGTTGTCATAAGCACACCGCGATAAATCAACTCCTCAGCAATAGGGCCGATGAAGCAAGCTATGAGCAAGAAATAGGGTAATTCCTGTCTCCCTATCATTTCTATCGTTGCATTCAAAGAGATTTGATTTGAAGACGAGGGTATGAAATAAGACAAGAAGAAGTCCGACATATACGAAATGATGTAGCCCAGTAAAAGGTAGATAAAGTACCTTAACTGCCACTTGAAATGAAAAGTCTTCTTTCCTGTAAAAACTAGTAGATAGATGACAGCTAACCAAAGAACACTACTCTCCATCAAAAGCAGAATCTGAAAAAATTCACGACTTGCTGGTAGATAGGACTTTGCGAGGTGATTGAAAAGCCTCCAAAACCAAGTTGAGTTGTAAAAAATTAAGGACAATGCTAGTAAAATCTGAATAATCCGTTTTTTCATATTAAACCCTCTGTTTTCCTTGACTAGATTATTGAATATAATGGTTTATTTAACTGTATAACAAGTTTAGTATAGCATCTCTTTACAAAATATCCTCTTCAAATCATGAATTGTCATCAAAACATCTTAAACTGTAAAATCAATTAGCCCCAAGCTTCCTATCAATTTCTTCTCCAAAATATGCTATAATAATACCAAAAGATAAAGAAGGAAAAACTATGATTAAACTACTAGCCTTGGATATGGACGGAACTCTCCTCAATGAAGCCAAGGAAATCCCACAAGCTCACATCGCTGCTATTCACCAAGCCATTGAAAAAGGTGTCAAACTGGTTCTCTGTACGGGTCGCCCCCTTTTCGGCGTCCTCCCCTACTATCAAAAACTGGGGCTGGACCTCCAGAATGAGTATGTCATTGTTAACAACGGTTGCTCAACTCACCAGACCAGTGATTGGGGGCTAGTTGACTGGCAAGAACTCAGTCCGGCTGACATTGAATATCTCTATGAGCTTGCTGAAAAGAGTGAGGTTCAGTTGACTCTTTTTGATGAGGAACATTATTTTGTCCTCGGTGGCAAGCCTAATGAAATCATTCAAAATGATGCCGACCTAGTCTTTTCAGACCTGACTGAAATTTCACTAGAGGAAGCGACTAGTGGCAAGTATCGTATGTTCCAAGGTATGTTTTTGGGTACAGAGAGTCAAACAGATGATTTTGAAGAGCGTTTTGCTGAGGAACTCTGCCAACGATTCAGTGGAGTTCGTTCGCAGCCTGTCATTTATGAAGCTATGCCACTTGGTACGACAAAGGCTACTGCTCTTTCTCGACTAGCAGAGATTTTGAAGATTGATTCCTCAGAAATCATGGCCATGGGCGATGCCAATAACGATATCGAAATGCTCCAGTTTGCAGGGTTGGGCATTGCTATGGGAAATGCCAGCGATTATGTCAAATCTCTTGCGGATGCCGTTACAGCCAGCAACGAAGAAGACGGCGTTGCGCGTGCCATTGAGAAATATATTTTATAATTAAGAAGCCCAGCCCAGTTCGTGTCAACTGGGTTTTGATATTTAAGAATTCCTAAAACTTTAGAAACTCTTTAGAAATCCTTGAGCTTTCTTTGATTTCTATACTTTATACTAAAGTTAACAAAATAAATCAAAAGGAGAGAATCATGAAAACAGTACTTGATATTCATGGATTGTCCAAAAACTTTGACAAACAAGCTATTCTTCAGGATCTTCGTCTAACGATAAGAGAGGGAGATATTTATGGACTTATTGGGAAGAATGGAGCTGGGAAAACTACCTTGATAAAAATCATTACGCAACTACTGTTTGCAGATAAAGGGACTGTTTCCCTCTTCTCTAGACAAACGGAAAATGAGTGGACCAAGGCTCTATCTAGAGTAGGTTCTGTTATCGAATCACCCGTAGCCCATAATCACTTAACAGCCTATCAAAATCTGAATTATTATTGTATGATACGCCATATTCCAAATGCTGATCAAGTAATTCGAGAAACGCTGGACTATGTAGGTTTGCCAGATACAGGTAAGAAAGTCTTTCGTGATTTCTCGCTAGGAATGAAACAAAGACTTGGTATTGCCATTGCCCTCCTATCCAAACCAGATTTCCTAATCTTAGATGAACCTATCAATGGTCTAGACCCAATCGGTATCAAAGAATTTCGACTAATGATTCAACGCCTCAATCAAGAACAAGGGATAACCATTCTCATCTCTAGCCATATCTTGTCAGAACTCTACCTCGTAGCTAATCGTTTTGGTATTTTAGATCAAGGCAAGATTATTCGTGAAATCAGCAAAGCTGAATTTGAAACACTAAGTGAGGATTATATTGTGCTTAAGACAGCTGATCAAGAGAAAGCTTGTCAAGTATTGAAAGAACAAATCCAGCTCCAGTTCAAGGTTGTTAATCCAGAAAATGAAATTCATATCTTTGGTCAGGAACAAGATGTCAAACAGATTCTTAAGGAATTAACCTTGGCAGATGTTGCCATTGACGAGATTTACTATGCCCGTCAAAACCTAGAAGAATACTTCACTCAATTGGTCCAATAGGAGGAAAATCATGATACATACCATTCAAGCAGACTTTTACCGTCTTTTCCGTTCCAAAGGATTCTGGATTACAGAGTTCATTCTCTTTGCTCTCATGCTAATGGGTGCAAGTATAGGAGCTACGGGTCATCTGATGGCAATCCAGACAGAAGAACCAGAAATTCCAACCCAAGGTTGGAACGGTGTGCAAGCTCTGATCAATGCATCTAGCAATGATTCAAACCTTGTTTTTCTCTGCATTATTCTAACATGTTTAGTTCTTGGGGTCGATCTAATCGGCAAGCTTTATAAAAATAGTTTGACAGTTGGCGTTTCTCGTACAGAGTTTTTCTTCGCTAAATCCTTTGTTCTAGCAAGTATCGCTCTCTTACAACTCATCGCCAGCCTTGTGATTGCTTTTGTTCCCTCAACTCTACTAAACGGACTTGGTACGATACCTGATGGTTTTGTTACTAATCTCCTCTTAATGATTTTCCTTCAATTTCTCTGCCTTCTCGCTTGGCTTTCGATTATTTCCTTTATTCTCTACCTGACTCATTCTTATCTTGCCGTATTTATTGGTTATCTGATTAGCTCTATCATCCTTTCTATGCCAATGATCATTTTTCCAAATATCAAATTTTTACCATATTTGTCC
Source organism: Streptococcus sp. CF7_Ac1-8 (assembly GCF_024295435.1). GTDB lineage: Bacteria > Bacillota > Bacilli > Lactobacillales > Streptococcaceae > Streptococcus > Streptococcus mitis_AP. Next base: position 55,422 of record NZ_JANCPI010000001.1, read on the forward strand.
TTGCATTTTTCCTATGCTATGACTGCTAATAGTGAATCCATTTTCTATACCCTTATAGTTACCTTAGCTGTTATTGTAATCTTTAATCTAAGTGGACTGGCAGTTTTCAAAAAGAAAAGCCTATAAAAAATGACCTCCTCTAGCCTACAGAGGAGGTTTCTTTTTGTTAAAAATAAATGAAAACCGACAACCATTTCCCATCTGTGCTTAGTTTCATCTCTGTACCGAGAAGATGGCATAATTCCTCAGTGATATAAAGGCCTAAACCAGAGGATTCTTCCGTGTCTGATAGATTTTCAGAATAAAAACGATTACTGAGATTTTCTATTCTTTTGATGGGCTGTTTAACAAGGTTTGCAATCTCTAAGACAAGCTGTTCCTTTTCCTTTCTCAAAGATAGACGTGCTTCTTCCTTGCCATGTTTGAGGACATTTCCAAGCAGATTTTGTAAAATTCGATCCAGTAAATCTTCATCAGTCCTCATTTTTAAACCAGCTTCAACTTTAAAATCAAGCGTGATATTTGTCGCCTGAAAAACATCATAAAAAGCCAGAGTCTTTTTGGTGATAAAAGCTGAAAAATCCACTTCTTCCAGTTTCGGTTTGACAGCCCCTTCCATCAAACGACGATATTCTAGGAGAGCCTCCAAACGTTTAGAAACTAAATCAAGATGCTGGGCTATTTTTTGTAAGGTTTCTGATTTGTCTTCAGGAGTTTTTATCAATTGTTGGGTGTAGCCTGAAGCGATAGTCAGAGGCGTCCGAATATCATGGGCGATATTGCTGATGGCCATATCCAGAGTGTGCTTTTCCCTTTTCATCACCAACCGAGATTGTTCCACTTCTTGAAATAGATTTTCAATTTGCTGGTAGAGATGTAAAAAATGTTTGGAAAAAATGCTGACTCCGACTCTTTTCATACTACCTGTGAGAATCTTGTCTTCAATCTGTTGACTCAAGTTTTTAAGTGCTAGATGGTAGCGAATCAATGCAATCGATAAAATAATTAGGAGTGCCAGTAGGACAAAGATTATCATGTAGGTCATTGCTTGTCTCCTTTTAATCTTACCCCAACTCCCCAAATAGTTTCAATATATTCTTGATTTGGGTCAAGCTGGTTTAATTTTTTACGAAGATTGCTCAAATGCGTATTGAGAGTATTATCTCCAGGTAGATAGCTCTCATCCCAAACCAATTCATAAAGTTCTTCTTTGGTGAAAATTTTCTTAGGATGTTTGAGGAGAGTTTGGAGAATCAAGCATTCTTTCTTGGCAAGGCGAATCGTTTCCTGACTATTTTTGATTTCAAAACTTTCTGCATCAAACTGGATATTTTTCAAGTTTTGTGGTAGATTTTCAGTTTTTTCTACTTCCATAGGCTGTTTTTCTACACTTTGGCGTAATTGAACAGTAACTCTGGCAAAGACTTCGTCCAAATCAAAAGGTTTGACTATGTAATCATTAGCACCGTCTAAGAGGTATTGACTGATTAACTTCTTATCGCTCAAAGCCGTTAGCATAATGACTGGAATTTGACTTTGTTCCCTGATGGCTTTTAAAACCTGATCCCCATTTTTCCCAGGAAGCATGATATCTAGCAAAACGAGGTCAATCCCACCTTGGTCAAAACGCATGATTCCTTCTGTACCAGAAAAGGCTTGAATCACCTCATGCTCCTCAGTAAGAAGTGTTCTCAAAATTTCCTGAATGTCACTATTATCTTCAATAACCAATATCCTAGCCATAAATACCAACCTTTCTGCAACTATTATAGCATGTTTTAATGGTAAAACTTAAACAGAAAAGCTCCTCGCATAAAAGCGCGAGAAAGCCTTAGAGAGTTAAAATATAAAATCCGCTTACTAGACAACATAGTATTCTTGTAGTTGCTAATAAGAAGTTAGTCTAGCAGAATGAATCTCTCATTCCCCCCCAATTAGTTCGTAATTCGTTGATACATTTCGGGTCTTCTATCTCGAAACAAGCCCCAGTTTAGGCGTTCGCTTGCTCCCTTGTCTAGGTCATAAGTTGCTAACAGAACAGCTTCTCCTTGTCTTTCAGCTTGCTCTAGAATAGCTCCTGTTTCATCCGTTATAAAGGATGAACCGTAGAAGTCAAGACTGGAACTTTGTCCACCATTTTCCTCATTTGGAGTGACTTCTTCTAATCCATAACGATTGGCTGCAATAACTGGAACAATATTTGCTGCTGCGTGTCCTTGCATGGTACGTTGCCAATGGCCACAACTATCTGTATCCAAAATTGGCTCTGAACCGATAGCTGTAGGATAAAAGAGCAATTCAGCACCATTTAACGCAAGACAGCGCGCTGTTTCAGGGAACCATTGATCCCAACAGATACCGACCCCAATCTTAGCATAGCGAGTATCCCAGACCTTGAAACCAGTGTTACCAGGCGTGAAATAAAACTTTTCTTGATAATAATGATCATCTGGTATGTGGGTCTTCCGATAAACGCCCAGCACTTCCCCATCTGCATCAATGACAGCAATTGAGTTATACAAGACATTGCCATCTTTTTCATAGAAACTGATCGGTAAAACGACTTCTAGTTCCTTAGCAAGCTCCTTAAAATGCTGAATAGCTGTATTGTCTGTCACCGACTGGGCATGCTGGTAGTAGTCATACTGACGTTCCTGACAGAAATAGGGACGTTCAAACAACTCTGGTAAGAGAATGATTTGTACGCCTTGTTCTGCAGCCTGACGTACTAAACGCTCCGCTGTTTGAATATTTGTTGCCACATCCTTAGCGCATTGCATCTGGATGGCTGCAACTTTTACATTTCTCATCTTTTTCTCCTATTCTGGGATTTGTTGGGTGATACAGTGAATATTTCCACCACCTAAGAGAATATCTCTGGCTGGTATTCCGACAACTTTACGGTCCGGGAAACACTTACTGAGGATATCTAAGGCTACTTGGTCATTGACATCTTGAAACTGGGGAACAAGGACAACCTTGTTGGCGATATAAAAGTTTACGTAGGAAGCTGCTAGTCGTTCACCAGCGTATCGCTCTTCTTCTCCTTCTTCATAGATGTAGCCTGGCAAATCCTCTTCAGTTATAACTTGCTGAATAGCTGGAATTGGAAGTTTATGAATGGTGAAGTGTCGACCTTTTGCATCTGTTTCTTGCTCTAAAAGTTCGAGATCTGCTTTTGACATGACATACTGAGGATCGTTTTGATCATCTGTCCAAGCCAAAACAAGCTCTGCAGGACCAACAAAGGCTGCAACGTTGTCAACGTGTTCATTGGTTTCGTCCTGATAAATACCATAAGGAAGCCAGATAACTTTGTCAGCACCTAGATAGTCCAATAATCTTCTCTCAATTTTTTCTTTACTAAGATGAGGATTACGACCAGGACTAAGCAAGCAACTTTCAGTTACGAGAATGGTTCCTTGGCCATCGCTATGTATCGCTCCGCCTTCCAATACAAAAGGCTTGGCATCATAAACAGGCATTTCCAAGGTCTCAGCAAAACGACTGGCTACTTGGTCATCATCTTCATAATCTTGATAAAGACCATCAACAGCACCACCCCAAGCATTGAAAGACCAGTCTACTGCCAACTTTTCCCTTTTATCATTAAGGAGAATAGTCGGACCTGTATCACGCGCCCAGGCATCATTGGTGGGAATGTCTAAATAAACAACCTTGTCTCCAAGATAAGATTGGGCTTCAGATAGATAATCTTGCTCTACCAAAAGATAGACTCTTTCCCCTTCTGCTATGGTTTTGATAATCTGGCTAAATGCTGCTTTAGCAGCTTTTCCTTGAAAGGGCCATGAACCTGGTCGAGTCGGCCATATCATGAGGGTACCATGATGGGGTTCGTACTCTGCTGGCATGCGATAGCCTAATTTTTTGGGACTGTCCATCATGATAATCTCCCTTTAAAATCTTGATAGCCAAAGGCTTTGACTAAGCTGCAGTCTCCCTGTTCGTCCATGAGGTAGAGACTGGGCAATCCAATACCATTAAAGGTATTATTTTTAACAAATGAGTAAATAGCCATATCTTCAAAATAAAGTCTATCACCGATTTGGACTGGATTTTCAAAGCTATAATCACCAATCACATCGCCCGTCAGACAGGTATTAGAAGAAAGTCTGTAAGTATGGGCTTTTTCCTGTGCCTCAAAGCCATTTCTCAAAGGTGGACGATAGGGCATCTCAAGTACATCAGGCATATGGCAGGTCGCAGAGGCATCTAAAACCAAGATTTCCATACCGTTTTCGACAATATCCAATACTTCAGTTGCTAGATAACCAGCATTGAGCGCAATAGCTTCACCCGGCTCGATATAGACTTCAAGATTGTAAGTTTCTTGGATACGCTTGATTTCAGAAATCAGCAAAGTTATATCGTAGTCTTCCCTCGTGATGTGGTGTCCGCCCCCCATATTGAGCCATTTAATTTGATGTAAGTAGGGACCAAACTGCGCTTCTACTGCTTTCAAAGTTGTCTGTAAATCATCTGCTCCCTGCTCGCAAAGGGTGTGAAAATGAAGTCCATCCACCAAATCCAGCAAATCACTCGGAATCTTGTCTAGAGTAACTCCAAAGCGAGAACCTGGTGCACAAGGGTCATAGAGCGCGTGATCTCCTTGAGTTGAACACTGAGGGTTGAGGCGTAAACCAACACTGACACCAGCCTCCCGACAACGAGCCCCATGCTTGCGCAACTGTCTCTCTGAGTTAAAGACGATATGGTCCGTTATCTCTAGTAATTCCTCCAAGTCTGAATCCTTGAAAGCAGGTGCAAAGACATGGACTTCACCAGGAAATTCTTCCCTAGCTAGCTTGGCCTCATATAGACCACTAGCCGTCGTACCAGATAAATACTGGCTAATTAGGGGATAGGTTTTGTAGAGAGAATAAGCCTTTTGAGCTAGCAAAACCTTGCAACCAGCTTCTTCTTGAACATATTGTAGAATGCGACAATTTGCTTCTAACTTGGCTAAGTCAATGACATAGGCTGGTGTTGGTACTTGTTCTAACTTCATCAGTCCACCATTTGTGGATTTTCAACCACAACCCAAGGTAAACCATACTCATTTAAAGCTTCCATGAATGGATCTGGATCTAACTCTTCAAGGTTATAAACTCCTGGTTGTTTCCAAGTGCCATCCATAACTAATTTTGTCCCAATCATGGCTGGAACGCCTGTCGTGTAAGAAATTGCTTGTGAACCAACTTCTGCATAACATTCCTGATGGTCGCAAACATTGTAGATGTAGATGGTCTTTTCAACACCGTCTTTGACACCTGTAAAGATACATCCAATATTGGTTTTACCAACCGTGCGCGGTCCAAGGCTGGCTGGATCTGGAAGCAAGGCTTTTAAGAATTGAATCGGAACGATGTCTTGTCCATTAAAGTTAATGGCATCCGTACGAAGGAGACCAACATTTTCAAGACATTTCATGTGCGTCAAGTAAGATTGACCAAAAGTCATAAAGAAACGAATCCGTTTGACACCTGGAATGTTCTTGGCCAATGATTCGATTTCTTCGTGGTGAAGGAGATACATGTCTTTTTGTCCAACTTGAGGGAAATCGTACTCGCGCTTGATAGACATGGCTTCCACTTCGACCCATTTTCCATCTTCCCAATAAGAACCCGGTGCTGAAACCTCGCGTAGATTGATTTCTGGGTTGAAGTTTGTTGCAAACGGATAACCGTGGTCACCACCATTACAGTCTAAAATGTCGATATAGTGGATTTCATCAAAATAGTGTTTGAGGGCATAGGCTGAAAAGACACTAGTCACACCTGGGTCAAAACCTGAACCAAGGAGAGCGGTCAAGCCTGCTTCCTTGAATTTCTCCTGATAAGCCCATTGCCATGAGTAGTCAAAGTAGGCTGTAAAACCAAGTTCCTTGCAACGTTTCTCATAAATAGCACGCCATTCAGGGTCTTCTGTATCCTCAGCCTCATAGTTGGCTGTATCGATATAGTGGACACCTGTAGCCAAACAAGCGTCCATAATGGTTAAATCTTGATATGGTAAAGCTACGTTCAAAACAGCTTCTGGTTTGTAGCTTTCAATCAGGGCAATCACTTCTTCTACCTTGTCAGCATCAAGAGCAGCTGTCTCAATCTTTGTACTTGTTTTGCCTTCTAGCTTCGCTTTCAAGTCATCACATTTTGACTTAGTACGGCTAGCAATCATAATTTCTTTAAACGTTTCGCTATCTTGGCAAATCTTTGAAATAGCAACTTGGGCAACGCCCCCACATCCAATAACTAATAAACGACTCATTTTTTTCCTTCCTCTTCTTCTAAAATGTCCTCAACATACTTGGGCAACATAAAGGCCCCCACGTGTAAGTTTGCAGTATAGTATTCTGTGAAAAGCTGGCGTTTTTTCCAGCCTTCCTTGTCAAAATCTTTGACAGGGTGGTATTTTTTCGATGCAAATCCAAACAACCAATAACCAGCAGGGCTGGTTGGGATATGGGCTTGATATACCCGACTAATTGGAAAGGCTTGATTGACCTTGCGGTGCATGCTTCGGCAAGCCGACTCATCCTCATCAAAGAAGGGACTCCCATGCTGGTAAATCATGATACCGTCTTCTTTCAAGGCTCTGTAACTGTTCCCGTAAAATTCCTTGGTAAAGAGCCCTTCCGTATGTCCAAAGGGATCTGTCGCATCGTTGATGATAATATCATAGTCATCTTCGCAGTTTCGCAAAAAGCGTAGCCCATTTTGGTAGTAAATGGTAACACGAGGATCGTCTAGCCCTGCAGCAAAATCTGGGAAATACTCACGACAGACTTCAACCAACATCTCATCTGGTTCCACAATATCGATTTGTTCCAATTCTGGATAGAGAGTTAATACTTGGGCAACACCGCCATCGCCACCCCCAATAACCAAGACTTTCTTTGGATTGGGATGCACAGCCATGGGAACATGAACGGTCATTTCATTGTAGACAAAATCATCAGCATCTGAGAACAAGACATGCCCGTTTAAAATCAAAATCTTTCCAAAAGCTGGTGTATCCAAGACTTCGATATCCTGCCATTCACTTTTACCAGCGTAGAGTTGCTTGGCTGTTCTCAGGGACAATTTCACATCTGGAGTATGAACTTCAGAAAACCATAAATCCATCTAGTTCTCCTTTCTCTTAATAACGTTGATGTGATTGACCTCAGTATCTTCCGTCCCTTGGAGGGAGCAACCACGTTCCTTGGCAAATTGGATATAATCGACAATTTCTCGTGTAATGCGTTCACCTGGAGCCAAAATAGGAATCCCTGGAGGATAGCACATGACAAATTCCCCACAGACTTGTCCAACAGACTCATCTAAGGTCAAACTTTTTCTCTCTGAATAGAAGGCTTCCTGAGGAGATAACACCAACTCGGGCTGAATATATTCTCCAGCTATCAAGTCCTTCCCATCTCGTGAATAGAGTCTCTTGATATCAGCCAAAGCACCGACTAAGCGCTCGATGTCTTGGATACGGTCACCGATTGAAATATAGGCCAAGATATTACCAATATCACCAAACTCGATCTGAATGTCGTATTCGTCTCGTAGGAGGTCATAAACCTCGATACCTGTTAAGCCAATACCCTGAGTGTAAACTGACAGCTTGGTCACGTCAAAATCGCAAACCGAAACACCGTCTATTAACTCTTTTGAGTAGGCATAGTAGCCACCGATAGCATTGATTTCACGACGAGCGTACTCGGATAGCTCAATAACCTTCTCAAACGACTCTTTACCACGAAGGGCCAAGTTGCGACGTGAAATATCCAAACTAGCCATCAACAAATAAGAGGCGGATGTTGACTGGGTTAGGTTGATTATCTGACGAACGTACTCAGGATTCATCTGCTCCCCGATAAGCAAAATGGAGCTTTGGGTCAAACTCCCACCAGACTTATGCATTGAAACTGCTGCCATATCAGCCCCTGCATCCATGGCAGAAATTGGAAGCTTATCAGTAAAATGCAAATGCGCTCCGTGGGCTTCATCAACTAGGACCTTCATCCCAGCAGCGTGGGCCATCTCAGTTAATCCATTTAAATCTGAACAGATTCCGTAGTAAGTAGGATTGTTAATCAAAATGGCCTTAGCATCTGGATGGTCCTTTATGGCCTGGGCTACTCGGTCATTTTCAAGACCTAAAGCGATACCAATCTTAGGATCCACACTCATCTCGATATAGATGGGAATAGCACCACATAGAACCAGCGCATTGATAGCAGATTTATGGACATTACGTGGCAGAATAATCTTATCTCCAGCCTTGCAGGTTGACAGAATCATAGTCTGCACCGATGAGGTTGTTCCCCCTATCATTAGAAAAGCATGGGCTGCTCCAAAAGCATCCGCAGCCAGCTCCTCTGCATCCCGAATAATCGAAATGGGATGGCCCAAATTATCCAATGGTTTCATCGAATTAACATCAATGCCTACACATTTTTCTCCTAAGAGTTCGACAAGTTCTGGATTTCCTCGTCCACGCTTGTGACCTGGAACATCAAAGGGAACAATCCTTTTCTTGCGTAACTTCACCATGGCCTCATAAATTGGGGCCTGGTTTTGATCTAACTCTTTCAAGACATACTCCTTTACCGTATTTTTAGCGCTTCAAGAAGACGAAGGCGACTAAAGGTTGACTCATGAAAAAAGAGCAGGTTTTCACCTGCTCTGCAATCTTCTGACGTTTTTATGTTTGTTTCTGTTGAGTATGTCTGTTCCCGATGTTTCCTAACTCTCTAGTAGCAAATATTACGTACTTTATTGATCGTTTCACAAGATGACGTGTGCTTTCACCACACTAAAAATTTATGAATTAGGACAAGTGTCCTAACATCAACTTATAAAAGTAGGCTTTTAACCCTATCAATAATGTGGCTTTTCAACCACGCTTCGGCATTCAACCCTGCCTGTCCGTAGGCATTTTTTACTCGGGTTTATATTTACTAGAAAACATCATCTCATTTTCTAAGCTTTATTACTATATCATGTTTTTAAAAACTTGTAAAGCGTTTTACGAAAAAAATATAAAAAAGTTCGCAAAATGTTTGGATTTTATTTGATTTAATACTAATTATTTTCTTGTAAACGATTATAAAGTGAACAAAATGATTTTCATATTTAATTTAAAATTTTTTATGCAATTCTATACTCCTTACATTCGGTGTTTGATTTATCAGAAAAAATGCTGAAATTTCTACATCATTAAAATCGTGCAACTTTTTTCAGATACTTTTAAAAGATTGATTTCCCTATATTTTTCCTTTATACTGGATAAAAAGGAGAATAGTATGTCAGAAACAAATCACGAAATTGATTCAAATTTTGCAGGTCGTTTAAATATCCTGCGTGCGGGTGTTCTTGGTGCTAACGATGGTATTATTTCCATTGCTGGTGTGGTTATCGGGGTTGCTAGTGCTACGAGCAATATCTGGATTATCTTTTTATCAGGATTTGCAGCTATCTTAGCTGGTGCCTTTTCAATGGCTGGTGGAGAATATGTATCCGTTTCAACTCAAAAAGATACTGAGGAAGCGGCTGTTGCGCGTGAGAAACTCTTGCTAGACCAAGATATGGAACTAGCCAAAAAATCCCTCTATGCTGCCTATATCCAAAATGGAGAATGTGAAACCTCTGCCCAACTTCTCACCAACAAAGCCTTTTTAAATAATCCGCTCAAGGCTTTGGTAGAGGAAAAATATGGGATTGAGTATGAAGAGTTTACCAATCCTTGGCATGCTGCTATCTCTAGCTTTATTTCTTTTTTCCTTGGTAGCTTACCACCAATGCTTTCAATTACCATTTTCCCAAGTGAATACCGCATCCCTGCTACTGTCCTTATCGTCGGCGTGGCCCTTCTTCTCACTGGTTACACTAGTGCCAAACTTGGAAAAGCACCAACTAAAACAGCTATGATTCGGAACCTTGCTATTGGCCTATTGACCATGGGAGTTACCTTCCTGCTCGGTCAACTTTTCAGCATCTAGAATACAAGAAATACCTCGATTTTGAAGTCGAGGTATCTTTTTTACATTTGCACAATCTTGCGATAGCTTCTAGAAGTAATCATAAAAATCAAGACATAAGCGATAAGGAAGATAGCGCAGATAGACAAGGTCACAGTCAACATCATAGTCGTATCTATTACACCAATCACTTTTAAAATCAGACTAAGCATATGGTAGGCAAAGGCTAGATGTATGAAGGCAAAAAGCAAAGGAAGGAAGAAAACAGTTAAAACCTGTTTGTTGATGGTTTGCTTGATTTGCTTTTGATCTAAACCAACTTTCTGCAAGATAATAAAGCGTTCACGGTCTTCATAGCCTTCAGAAATTTGTTTGTAATAGATGACCAGAACGGTTCCGACCATAAAGATAATGGATAGGAAAATACCAATAAAGAAGACACCACCAAAGAGGGCACTCATCTGAGAACTAGCATCTGCTAGATTGCTACCATAAACATAGCTACCTTCCGTGTTTAATTGTGCATTAAATTGATCGAGGTATTTATCATACTCGTCAGCAACCTTGAGTTGTTCTTCTTCACTGGCATTTACATTCATACCACCGTAAAACTGATTATAGATAGCCGAATCTGGGAATTGGTCCAAAAAGGCTTGTAAATTAGGTACAACAAGGTAATTGTAATCAGCAGTCAAAATATTAAACTGATTTGGGACATGGTTCACAATAAAATCTGTATTAAATTCTTCTTTTACAGAAAATTGATGGTTATTTAGAGTTAGAGCTTTTTGTCCTTTAACTCCCTCATTCTTTGCAAAGAGTCCGACCTCATTTCCTGATAGAGACAGTTTTTGACCAGTCATATTTTCATAATCTTTTTGGTCAAATACCATGAAAACTGTTGTAGGTTGAACACGATTTTGTCCTTTTTCAAAAAGGGTTAACTTGGTTCCTTCTTGGTTCGCAACACCAAAGTAAGTGTAACGAAGCACTTCTTTCTCTTTTATCTTATAACCTTTATCACTTGCAAACTGGCTCAAGAGTTTGTCCAAATCTTCTTTTTCAACATTTTGCCCTGAAACCCCAAATTCATGAGGATTTAGAACTTTTTTAAAGGATTCTGAGGCATTGAAAATACTAGTCGCTGCAGACATGGTTACCAAAACCATTGTTGATAAAATAGCTATAGTTGCTAGTCCAACCGCATTTTTCTTCATACGGAAAATCAAATTAGACACTGAGATAAGATTATTTGGTTGGTAATAGTATTGTTTGTTTTTCTTTAAAATTTGTAGGAAAACGGTAATCCCTGCATTAAACAAGAGATAGGTTCCAATTATAACCAGCAAAACAGCTAGGAAGAAAGTTGTTAGGGCTGTGAGAGGATCTTTTACCGTAAGGGCAAGATAATAGCCAATTCCTAAACTAATGGAACCAAGAATAGTTTGGAGAGGTAGGAAGCGACCTTTTTTCTCACCACTAGCTTTCTCACGAGAGAGCTGGAGAGCATTCATACGGGCGATTCGAAGGGCATTCAGGAACATGAGGCCTAGGAAAATCAATCCGAAGACAACAAGTACTGCAATGACAACTTTCATCTGGAAGGTAGCGACCAGTTCAACCTTCAACTTCATTAGTTTGAGTAAGAAGGCGAAAATCAACTTGTCAAACAAGGCTCCAATACCGATACCCGCTCCAACAGTTAGCATTCCAAATAGCACCAACTCCTTAAAGGTCATACTGATCAGATGACGCTTCTCCAAACCCAGCATGCCATAAATCCCCAGTTCCTTGGAACGGTTTTTCATAACAAAACTATTGGCATAAAGGACAATAATGGCTGACGCAAGTGTGACAATCACCATACCAAATCCTAAAGTAGCTTGGATAGTTTCCCCTCCACGAATTTCTGCAATCTTGGGATTGAAGGTTAGGGAATAAAAGAGATAGGTGACGGTGACTGCTAAGAGAACAGCCAGTGCAAAGGGATAGTAGAGTTTGCGGTTTTTAATCAAGTTCGATACCGCTAACTTATTGGTTAATCGAAACATACTAATTCACCTCGCTTGCCATGACAGTCAAGGTATCAGAGATCTCTTGGAACATCTGACGTTCTGTCTTCTCTCCACGGTAGATTTGGTTGTAAAGAATGCCGTCTTTGATAAAGAGTACACGTTTAGCTCTGCTAGCTGCTGCTGTTGAGTGGGTTACCATAAGAATGGTTTGGCCACGCTCATTGATTTCATCAAAGACATCAAGTAAGGCTGCAGATGACTTGGAATCAAGGGCTCCTGTTGGCTCATCCGCAAGGAGAATTTCAGGTTCTGTGATGATGGCACGAGCTACTGCTACACGCTGTTTCTGCCCTCCTGAAATCTCGTAAGGGTACTTCTCTTGTAATTGGTTGATTCCCAGATTCTCAGCTGTCACCACCAATTTCTTCATCATCTCCGTAATAGGTCTTCTTGACAATACAAGTGGAAGCAAGATATTATCCTTAACAGACAGAGTATCTAGCAAGTTAAAGTCTTGGAAGACAAAACCCAATTTTTCACGACGGAAGCTAGAAGCCTGTGAATTTTTAATGGTTGCGGTGTCAGTTCCGTTCAGATAAACCTGTCCACGACTTGGTTTATCCAGCATAGCTAGGATATTGAGAAGAGTTGATTTACCAGAACCAGACTCACCCATGATGGCAACGTAGTCACCCTTTTCTACGGTAAAGTGAATATCCTTAAGGGCCTCTACTTGGTTGCCCTGAAAACGAGTTTTATAAATTTTTTGAACGTGTTTTACATCTAAAAGTGTCATGAGAATCTCCTTTCTTAATATCCCATCAAATGAAATGTTGCTTGCATCATAGCGCATCCAAGTTGAACACGCTCGATATCTTTGTGACTTGGTTTTCTAGTTTTCTTCTGTAAGATTTGTTTCATGATGTTACTCCTTTGTTCTTTATGAGTCTAGTTTACATCAAAAAAAGACTGCTTGCCATAACCTAACCTTACAAAAGAGACTTTAATCTTACATTTTTGTAAGATTGGGAGAAATGTAGCCATTTCATTAAAAATATTTTACCATAAAAAGAAGGCAAGAAGAAAACCCTTGTGGATACAAGGGTTCAAAAATTTTAGAATAGATTAGTCGAATTCATAGACTAACAGTAAAATAACTGTTTCTACCTCACCAAAACCAGCCTTCATTATCGTCAATGGCTTGGGCTTCTTTGCGTTTTCGTGGGCCTGTTCCATACATTTCTGCTTCAATTTCTTCCTTGGTTGGCATGATAGAAGCTAGGATGATATAGATAATCACGCCAAGTCCAAAGTTTGCAACTGTAAAAATGGCAAACAGAAAACGAACAAGGGTAACATCAAAGTTCCACTTATCTGACAGACCTGCCAAAACTCCTGAAATCATGCGATTTCGTCTCATTTTATAAAATTTACTGTTCATGGTATTACCTCTTTCTACTAGGTTAGACATAGTATATCACGGATAGGCTCGGCTTTCATCAGTCCTCAGGCTGATTTATTAATAGCAATTTACCTCTACAAACTCCACAGCGATAGCGTTTGGTATCAATCCTACGCTTGCGCTGATACCTTTGCTGGCAGGATTGGCAACGATAAAGCTTGATTTGTTTGGAGTTACTATTAGGCAAGGACGGTACAAAGCGTAATCCATCCACTGCTTTCAACAGTTCCTTAAAATCCCAATCCTTGTGTTGATAGCCCTTCCCTTGAAAATAGAGGTGATAATGACAGAGTTCATGGCGGACAATTTTTCTAAAAACATCCAAACCCAGTTCCTGATAAACTTTGGGGTTGAAATCCAGATGCCCATCTTTTGGGAAAAATCGCCCACCTGTCGTTCGCAGACGAGAATTCCACTGGGCTTGATGGATAAAAGGTCTGCCGAAGTCTTCTAGTGAAACCTGCTTAACGTAATCAGTTAGATTCATTTGGAGCTAGGAGCGACAGATTGACTTTTTCACGTTCAGTATCGATTTTCTTGACCCAAACGGTCACCAAATCACCAACTGACACCACTTGGCTTGGGTGTTTGATAAATTTGCGACTCATGTGGGAAATATGGATCAAACCGTCCTCGTGAATCCCGATATCAACGAAGGCACCAAAGTCAACGACGTTACGCACCACTCCTTCTAGCTTCTGACCAACCACTAAATCCTTGATATCTAGTACATCTTGGCGAAGTACAGGTGCGTCAAAGGAATCACGGAAATCTCGACCTGGTTTGAGAAGATCTGCAATGATATCTTTAAGAGTTTCTGGACCAAGGTCTAGTTCTTGCGCCATTTCCTTGACTGAAAGGGACTTGAGTTTGCTTTGGGCTTCTTCATTCAGATCCTTGATATCCAAACGTTTGAAAAGTTCCTTGACCGCAGCATAGTTTTCTGGGTGAACTCCTGTATTATCAAGGATATTGCTACTTTCTGGGATACGGAGGAAACCAGCTGCCTGCTCAAAGGCCTTGGCTCCCAGACGAGGAACTTTCTTGATTTGGGCGCGTGAAGTGATTTTTCCTTCTTCCTCACGGTATTTGACGATATTTTCAGAAATGGTTTTATTAAGTCCAGCTACATGGGAAAGAAGAGCTGGGCTGGCTGTATTGACATTGACACCGACTTGGTTAACTACGGTATCCACGACAAAGTCCAGACTTTCAGATAGTTTCTTCTGGCTGACATCATGCTGGTATTGGCCGACACCGATTGACTTAGGATCGATTTTAACCAATTCAGCAAGGGGATCTTGCAAACGACGGGCGATAGAGATGGCAGAGCGTTTTTCAACGGTCAAGTCTGGAAACTCCTGACGAGCAAGTTCACTGGCAGAGTATACAGAAGCGCCACTTTCATTGACGATAACATAGCTGACTTCTGGAAACTCTTTAAGAACTTCCGCAACGAAAGCCTCACTTTCACGACTAGCCGTTCCATTTCCAATGGCAATAATTTCCACGCCGTATTGACCGATCAAGTCTGCCAAATCTTTCTTGGCTTCTTCTATTTGACGAGCTGATGCTGGTTTGACAGGATAAATGACCTGAGTCGTCAGCATTTTCCCCGTCGCATCCACGACAGCCAGCTTGGCACCTGTACGAAAGGCAGGGTCAAATCCAAGAACCACGCGCCCTTTCAACGGAGCAACCAAGAGGAGATTGCGCAGGTTGTCAGAAAAGAGTTGAATAGCACCTTCTTCTGCCTTCTCAGTTAATTCTGTCCGAATACGGCGCTCGATAGCAGGCAAGACTTTCTTTTTAACAGATTGCCGAACCACTTCATCAATATAGGCATTTTTCATCTTGAAACGAGCTGCAAAGAAGGCAAGAATGCGGTCCGTCGCATGTTCAAAACCGACCTTCAAGACACCTAGCTTCTCCCCACGATTGAGAGCCAAGGTACGATAACCCTGCATATTTCCAACTGTCTCTGAAAAATCATAATAAATCTGAAAAACCTGCTTTTCATCAAGACTTTCATCCTTGACTTGAGAAGTGAGTTTAGAGTGTCTCAGCACTTCCTGATAAGTCATGGCGCGCAGTGTCACATCTTCCGATAAGGCTTCTATCAAGATATCAACTGCACCAGCCAAGGCTTCCTTGCCAGTCGCAAATCCTTCACAGACAAACTTTTCAGCTTCTTTCTCTAAGTCAGCTACATTCTGCAAGATTAAGCGAGCAAGTGGGAAAAGTCCAGCTTCACGGGCAATGGTTGCCTTGGTTCGACGTTTTTCCTTGTATGGAAGATAGAGTTCTTCTACGTCTGCTAATTTTTCGGCAACTAAGATAGCTTCTTCCAACTCTTTGGTCAACTTGCCTTGTTCTTGAATCTTAGCTAAAACAGCTTCCTTACGGTCATTGAGGTTTGTCAGACTTTTATCCAAGTCAATAATAGCCTTAATTGCCACCTCGTCCAGACTACCAGTCATGTCCTTGCGATAACGCGCGATAAAGGGAATAGTCGCCCCTTCAGCTGTCAAACTTAGAACAGTATCAATTTGCTTTAACGTCACTCCCAAATCCTGGGAGATTTTTTCATATTTTTTATCCATGAATCTATTATACCACAAGCTAAACGTTTCAAATTAACTCGTAGAACATTTAAAAAATATGTAGGGAATAGATTTATATGCTATAGCGCAATAACTTGTACTTAAAGAGCATTGCCACCTTTTTTTAACCAAGCCATGATATCAAAAGTATTTAATGGATCTGGCATAATAGCTAGTTCTGAAAGATGTTCCTGACCTGGAATAACACATTGACTTTTTAAATTTTTATATGGACGATTGACTAAAATTAATTTATTAGACATAGGGAAGATTATCCATCTTACTTAAAATTTCTTCACTAGCTGAATCTTTATTATCAAATTTAAAATAAAGATTATCCCAATTTATACGTTTTTTTCTTTTTTCCCACTTAGTCCGTGCTTCTTCAATACTAGAATAATGTAAAAAGTGAATATCTATATCTCCTAAGTGCCCCAAAGGATAAACTTCATGAGTCCAGCTCGGTGAAATAAGTTCCTCTTCGAAAACAAGTTCTTGTTCCATATAGTAACGAAAATCCTTTGTAAGTTTATAATAATCATCAGGGAGAATAAATAAACCAACAAAAGGTGTTCTATATTGAAAACCAAGTTGTTTATAAATTAATCCGCCGACACAATTATTACTTATAATGGTAAAATCTAATCTTTCAAGATCAAGAAAAGGGAAAATTCCTTTCTCTGCAGCTATCAACTTATGATAAACAATTTCAGAATCTAAATGTTCACCGTCATTTTTTAACCAAGCACTAAAATTTGCTAATTCTTGAATATACTGTTTTTTCGCTATTTCTATATCATAGTCTTCTAAGACAGAGCAATCTTTGATTCTATTTTCATAATTTTCTAATATGATTTTGTAGGAGTCTTTTAGAGGTTTAGCATCTACAACAGGTTTATAGATATATGTCGGGAAATTAATATAGGTTGCAGTTTTAGAGTGAATATAAAGTCTCCAAATAAGGTTGTTTATATCAAATTGATTTATTTTTCGTAAAAGCTTACTATTGAATAATTTTCCAAATAATGAGCAATATTGTTTTCTAATTCGATGATCTGTATCATCCATCTTTTGCAAAACTTGAACATTCGTTAAATTTTCTGTCAACCAATTATCCCCCCAAGGATAAAAGTAAAATACTCCATCATTCAAATCAGCAAAATTACCAAGAACCACTTCAGAATCGGATAATCTTATCGCATGATACATCTTTTCAAATGTCCAATCAAATAATGAATCATTTGAAGATAGAAACGTAATATAATCTCCTGTAATCATATCAGACAACTCAGCAAAAGAATTCTCATCTATAATCTTAATATTAAATGATAGATCCATCTGTTGGCTAATGGAAACTATTTCCTCTGTAGATTGATTTACAATAATAACCTCTATATCTTTTAATGTTTGTCTTTCCACTATTGACAAAGACTCTAATAAACTATTTCTGTCTCCTTGATGTAACAAAACAACACTAATTGAGTAAGTCAATTTGACTACCTCCCATAATTTTCTGCTAATGATTTTCTTTTTATTTTAATTATAGCACAAAGAATTTGGTGTTTACAAATGCTTGCCGTTGCTTGTTGATAGTTTATTTTCATAATTATCTTTGCCCGTATCATTGAGAAAGTTGCAATTTAATTCTAATAGTTTACAAAAGGATCAGTGATTAATTGCACTGTTTTTATTTTTTACAAAACGCTTTATAAAGCTATTTGTTGAAGTTAACGAATCAATTTTCAGAGCAAATAAAAAACCGCAAGCCTGAGCCTGTGGTGGAGATAATCTTTTTTGAAATTTTTAAACAAAAAAGGAGCATTTAAGCTCCCTTCTTTGAAATAACGGACACTTGGCTGGTCGGTGTACCCAGCATCTCAGATACCTTTTTCAAGGTGCGGCAGGAACCTTTCTGCCCTCAAATGTCTTTCGTTAATATTATTCTAGCACTATCTACTTTTTTTGTCAAGCTTTCTCAATCTACCAGACTTAATACGACTTTGTAACTTGTAATCTTGTAAACGATACATGGTCGGAACATAAAAGAAATCTCCACTTTTATGTAACTTGATGGCAACGAGGACATTATCATCAAATCTTTTTACATATTCAAAACTAGCGTCTTTCTCTCGTGGATTGACCCCAACGAAATCTGGATTACTTAGTATAAGTTCCAGATCTTCGATATGATGAATCACATCATTATGATGACGTTTTATCATATGGCTTCTTAAACCGTCTTTGTTAACTTTGATATCACTAGCTTCAAGAACAATATTAAAAATTTCTTTTACTTCGTCAGTAACCTGACCGATCTTTTTATGTTCCATCATTTCCTCCGTTATTCCACAATTATTATATCACAATCATAGTGTATATTAGGCTATATCACACTCTATTATTCGTTAGATACTCAATTTTAACTTTTCCCTTTTCCTTAAAATAATAGTATAATAGAGGTAGAATTTAGAATCGAGGTACACCTATGGCTGTAAAATTTACAAAACGAGACGACTTGGACAAGATGTTTGAAGAGTTTGCGAAACTCCCTGATTTGAAGCAGGTCACTTTCCCTGATGACAAAGAGAAAAAAGCCAAAGCAGAAAAGAAAAACTAGATGACTGCTTTCCAACAACTCCCATCTAGTGTGCTTCAGACTGGGGCTATTTTTCTCTCTATAATCATTGAAGCCCTACCCTTCGTTCTGATAGGAAGTATTGTTTCAGGACTGATTGAGGTTTATATCACACCTGACAAGGTTTATCATTTCCTCCCTCGAAATCGTTGGGGGAGAATCTTTTTTGGCACCTTCGTTGGGATACTTTTCCCTTCTTGCGAATGTGGGATCGTCCCTATTATCAATCGTTTTCTGGAAAAAAAGGTGCCCAGTTACACAACCGTTCCCTTTCTTGTAACAGCACCTGTTATCAATCCTATAGTCCTCTTTGCGACCTATTCTGCCTTTGGCAATTCATTCCATGTCGCTCTGTTACGAGCTCTGGGTTCCATTGTTGTGGCTGTGATACTTGGGATTTTTCTAGGATTTTTCTGGCAAGAACCGATTCAGAAAGAAAATCGTCTGGCTTGTCATGAACATGATTTTTCTCGCTTGAGCCCTGCAAAAAAAGTTTTTCAGGTCTTTGTGCAGGCTATTGATGAATTTTTTGATACGGGGCGTTATTTGGTATTTGGCTGTCTCTTTGCCTCAATAATACAGGTTTATGTTCCGACTCGGATTCTGACCTCTATCAGTGCGACCCCTCTTTTTGCCATCCTGCTCTTGATGCTTTTGGCCTTTCTTCTCTCTCTCTGCAGTGAGGCGGATGCCTTTATCGGTGCTTCTCTTCTCTCAAGTTTCGGTTTGGCACCAGTTCTGGCCTTTCTCGTCATTGGCCCAATGCTGGATATCAAAAATATTCTCATGATGAAAAATTACTTGAAAGCACGATTTATCAGTCACTTCATTATGATTGTGACTCTTGTCGTCTTAGTGTATTCTCTCTTGATTGGAGTCATCCTATGATTCGATTTTTAGTTTTAGCTGGCTATTTTGAATTGACCATTTATCTCCATCTGTCCGGAAAATTAAACCAGTACATCAACATGCACTATTCCTATCTGGCCTATATTTCCATGGTGCTTTCCTTTATCTTGGCAATCGTACAGCTGTATATCTGGATGAAGCAAGTCAAAACCCACAGTCATTTAAATAGCCGATTGGCCAAGGTGACGAGTATTGCTCTTCTAGCTATTCCTATTGTCGTCGGTATAACTTTTCCAACTGTTAGCTTGGATTCCCAGACCGTTTCTGCCAAAGGCTATCATTTCCCCTTATCAGAAGATACGGATCAGGCCATTCAGACCAGTGAAGGGACGACAAGCCAATATTTGAAACCAGATACCAGTTCTTATTTCTCAAAAACAGCCTATGAAAAGGAAATGCGAACTGCGGCAGATAAATATTTGTCCCAAGATAGCATTCAGATTACGAATGAAAACTATATGGAAGTCATGGAGGCTATCTACGACTATCCAGATGAGTTTGAGGGCAAGACAGTCCAGTTCACAGGCTTTGTCTATAACGACCCCAGTCATGCCAATAGCCAATTTCTGTTCCGCTTCGGCATTATTCACTGTATCGCGGATTCAGGTGTCTATGGATTGCTGACCCAGGGAAATACCCGTCAGTATGAGAATAACACTTGGATAACGGCCAAAGGAAAACTGGCCAATCACTACCATAAAGAACTCAAACAAAACCTCCCAACCTTGGAAATCTACAGTTTTACCAAAGTTGATAAACCAGAAAATCCCTATGTTTATCGCGTGTTTTAAAAGATAAAAAGACAAAACGAACAAGTTCTCTTCTGAATGACAGAAAAAGAACCTGTTCGTTTGTTATTATATGACATGTAAGAAGATGCAGAAAATTCTCTACCCTCAATAAAAAGAGACTATATTCGTTTCTGCATTATAGATTTCTAATATAGTCTCTTTTTATCTATTTTTATACTTACAAGAATTGAATTTTTGAGCTTAATTTTTTCCATTAATTCTAAATGAATGTTCAGAAATCCGTTTGGCGTAAGTAGTTAAGCTTTCATCTGTTAAGGATTCTACTGCGATAGTCACACACATATTTACCGCTTCTTCAACCGTTACAGAAAAACGATAACGATTTATCTCTAGAAATTTCACCAAAACGAAGAAAGCAGTTCGTTTATTAGCATTTGCAAAAACATGCTTCTTTATCAATTGGACAAATAGTATCGTTGCTTTATCAAAAATTGTTGGATAAAGAGGCTTCCCAAAGACAAATTGTTCTGGTAAATTGACAATCATATTTAAGGCAGAAGGACTAACTGTTTGAATTTTCTCATTTGGAGAATACCGTTGAATTGCTAAAGCATTTATTTTTTCAATTTGCTTTTCTGTTAGATAGATAGTCATTTTTCCACCAAAGCTTTGAAAACATCGTCGTATTCGTCAAATATTTTATCTAAATTTAAGTCAAAGGCATCATCAGATACATAAGAAACCTGCTGATCCAATTCTTCAGGAGTAAAGATAATCTCACCACTGGCTAACAATTTCGCTTCGTATTTAACACCACTTGGAATATTAAATTCACTTGGAATCGTAATGGTGATTGAATTTCCTTGTTTTCTTGTTTTTACTACCATCTGATTTCCTCCTTTGTCATATTATAACAAATCATTACGGTAATTACAATGGCAGAATAATTAGATATCGTAACAATATCTATCAGAGTAAATAAATACTATGGTTCTGAAACGTTATTAATGCCACTATTTTAACAGGTTTTGAAGCTTTTGCCATTCAAGCAATACAAGTAGCTCATAGAGAATAAGAGAACCACTCATTAATCATACTAGCGATTTCTTTGGGTGCTTCAGTATAAAGCTCATGGCAAAAGTTCTCTAGAAGAATAGTATCAAAATAGTCTGGCAATTCTTTTAGGGCTTCCTCTCTCCATGTAGCTTCATTAGGATAGCGAGGACTGATAAACAAGGTATCACCCACTTCTCTCTTAAAAGCTTGTATCTTCCTCCGTAGGAGGAGTATCGCTTCTATATTTTCATAATTTATAGCTAACTCATATCTATTATACTGCGCATTCCAGTGATAGGACTGCCTTACGGCTTTCTCCATATTTTCTGACCAATGCTTTGCTTCAGATTTTTCTTTAGAAATAAGAAGAGCTAAGTCTGAAACGACTTGAGATTCGATATAGTTTTTAGCTTCCTCTAACTCTGTATCTAAAGGTAAAATCTTATCTAAATCTAGATAGCCACCATCCAAAAGAATTAGTTTTTTCACTTCATAAAATTCCGATGCGAGATAACGAGCTAAATCTCCTCCAAGAGAATGGCCTATCAGACAAATAGATTCTTCCTCTTCTATCGATTTTTTAAACCATGATTTCAATTCTGTTTCATCTCGAAGATGTTTTTCATATGGATTCAGAAAATAGACCTGCGAATCTAGTTCTTGAAGAAAATCCTTGCTATGATAGACATTGCTTCCCAAACCGCCAATAAAATATTTTTTCATTCTCTACTTAATACTATGCTTATTCATCTTTTGTTCAAAGATAGTTGTGATAATCTGACGTAATTCTTCGCGTTCTTTTTCTGGAATTTCGCCACCTGTTTGAGCTGCAGCGTAGAGTTCAGGGTGTTCAATTGAAATGCGTTTAATCGTACGTGTCGTAGCATGTTTTCTGACGAAAAATGGGATTCGCTTAATCAAATCTTGTGGTACTAGTGCAAGAATTTTCTCAGCAGTTTCCTTGTCACTAATCTTAGACGTCGTAAGCCCCTTCTTAATCATTTCTTGTTCTTTTTCTGTAAAATCTTTTAATTCCATTCGATTAGTCCTCCTATTTTCTCTCAGTTAAATTATATATCATTTGTAGCAAGACGACAAATAGTCTGTTTGTAAAATGCTCTCTATATTACAATTTTACTGTCACTTTTAATTGCTCTTTAATGAAAAATCACAAATCCATTTGGAGAGATGACAAGCTGATTTTCCAATTCTTGGCAATTGCTTGCTAGTGCTACTACTTCTTTCTCTAAAAGATAATCATCTTTTGATTGATTAAAGATGGCTTTAAGGACCCGGCCTTCGTATGTCCATTCCAAGGCAACTACATTTTGTTTGATTTCTTTTAGGCTGTACTTGCCTTGCGAAATGATTGCTGACGCGTGTTTGCGAATCTTGATTAGCTTCTTCATGAAATTCAACATATCATTGTCACTTGATACTCGTTCCCAAGGCATACAACGACGACAATCCGGGTCTGGTCCTCCGGTCAAGGCTAGCTCGGTTCCATAATAGATGCAGGGTGTTCCTTTTTGTAAAAAGAGAAAGGCTAGGGCTGATTTAACCAGTTGAACGTCTTCATTCGCCGTCCACAAGATTCGTTCTGTATCATGCGAATCCAATAGATTAAACATAACCTCTGAAATCTGCTGTTTGTAATACATAGATTGGCCATTGATTTCATTGATGAACTGGTCTGTCTTCTTAACACCTCGTAAGAAATACTCTTTGATGCTATCAGATAAAGGATAATTCATGACCGCATGGAACTCATCTCCATTTAGCCAAGGCTGAGCCGTATGCCAGACTTCTCCTAAAATATAAAGTTCAGGCTTTTTAGCTAAAACTTCCTTTCGAAAATACTTCCAGAACTGATGGTCAATCTCATTAGCCACATCCAAACGCCAAGCATCAATATCAAACTCTTCAATCCAATAAGTCGCAACCTTTAAAAGATAGTCCTTGACCTCTGAATTGGCCGTATTTAGTTTAGGCATATAGTTCTCGAAACCAAAAGCGTGATAAGGTAGTTCCCTCTTATTAGCAAGCTTATCAGTCATCACTGGGAATTGTTGGATATGGAACCAATCTTTATAAGCAGATTGCTCACCATTTTCGACAACATCTTGCCATTGAGGAGATTGCGAACCAATATGATTAAATACAGCATCCAGCATGATTTTCATACCTCGCTGATGCGCTTGCTCGACCAGCTCCCGAAATGTCTCCTTATCTCCAAAATGACGGTCAATTTCAAAGTACTCTGTCGTATTGTACTTATGATTGCTCGTAGATTCAAAGATAGGACAAAGATAAAGTCCAGTAATGCCCAAATCTTGCAAGTAATCCAGATGGTAAATAATCCCCTGTAAATCACCACCAAAGAAATCATCACTCTGAGGTGTGATAGATGAATCCCAGTCTAAAATTCCTTCTGTGTTTAATCGAGCATTTCCATTGGCAAAGCGTTCTGGGAAAATCTGATACCATACCGTATTTGAAACCCAATCAGGAACTTGGCATGCATCAATCTCATGAAGATAGGGCAACTTAAATCCATTTCCAATAGCATGAAGATTTTCTAGAGAATTGTCCACACACCCTTTATCGCCATACAAAATACTTTGATCTTCTGTATCCTTGAGTTCAAAGAGATACTGGATACGTGCAAAGTCAACTGACACTTCAACCTGCCAATAATCAAATAAGGCATCAGAAGTTATCTTGGCCATTTCTTTTGTATCCTGATAAAAATCCTCCATAAAGATAAAAGGGTCCCCATAATGCAAGTTGATGCTCTCAATATCATCTTTCTTGGTCCGGATACGAATGTGCACTGTCTTATCCTTATAAAGATAGGCATACTCCGACTCAGGCCTATGGTAAATGGCTGTTAATTCCATTGTATCTGTCTCCTAGTTTACTTTTATCCGTATACAACGCAAACGTTTTCACAATTGTTAATCTAGTATACTACTTTCGTATTTTATTTGCAAGTTTTGTCCATAGTTTCGAGTGGTTTGGTTCTATAAATAAAAAAGCAGCCAGTCTTACAACTTACTACTTTTCAAATGATGATTTACAAATGTCTTTCTAGCCACTCAATTTTTTTAAAATCCTTATTGTTATTGTGCTCATTTCGATAAGAATCTTGGGAAGAAGCCTTGTAAATACTTAAATACTGTTCTAGGTTTGGAACACGAAACGTGATGTCATCGAGATGAATCAGCTCAATATCGGATTCCGAAATATCCGAAAAATCAGGTAAAGAATCGATACTTCCGAATTCAACACTCAGACCATCTTTTTTGAATTCATGCTCATGAATATCTATTAAGGCATAGCCTAAGTGTTTCATCACTTTCATTATCTTGTCCCACTCATAAATTCTGAGATGATCAGGTGCTTCCCAACCTCTAGGATCACCAGGCACATGAATGTCAATGTCAGACGGCCCCCATTCTTCATTTGAACGGTATTCAAAACCCAAAGACCCCATGAGCGTCGGAGTGATTCCGACTTGGTTTAAATGAGAACAAATTGTTCGAAATTCATCAAATAGAGAATTCATTCCTCCTCCAATCGTTGATATGAGACTTTATTTCTCTGTGAGAGATAAACTAATTTTTACCTTCTACTCTTTCGGTTTTGAAAATACTTCTACTCGCTGAGCTAGGACTTTGATTTCTACAGGTAGATTATCCGATTTATCACCGTCAACATCTGACTCCAATTCACTATCTGAAGAGATCTGAATATTACGCGCTCTGATATACTCAATATTATCATTACCGACAACATCTCCTTTTAGTAAATCAGGAATGACGGATAATTTAGAGAATATAGATGCATCTTTTAGAATCAAAATATTGGCATAGCCGTCCTTGTTTTCTTCAAAGATTTTCTTATCAGCGAAGTAATTTGTCAAGAGAACCAAAACATGGCTAGCTTCACCAACATAATTTCCATTTTCTGTCTCAACCTTAATGTTAAAGACCTGATCTGTCATGACAGACTTCATGGTATTTACAGCATAGGCTAAAATACCGAATTTTGTCTTGTCCTCGATTTCAACATTGTGAATCGCCTCAGGCAGAGAACCGATACTAAAGATATAACCAAAATAGTTATCATTTGATTTACCGATATCAATCTTATTGGTTAAGTTGAAATCCAGTTCATCAATCGCACCATCAATGTCTTGATTGATTTCCAACAGTTTCGTAATGAGGTTACCCGTCCCACCTGGGATAATCCCTAACTTAGGAATGTAGTCTCTCTCAGCAATACCCGAAATGACTTCGTTGACAGTCCCATCTCCACCAAACACAACCACTGCATCGTACTGCTCACGAGAAGCTTCTTCAGCAAAATGTGTTGCATCCAGCGCCTTTTCGGTAATTTTGGTTTCCACGTGCTCAAAGTATTCTTTTGCTTTATTCTCCAGCTTTTCTTTGTAATCCAAAGCCTTTTCGCCACCAGAAGTAGGGTTGATAATTACCATTGCTTTTTTCATTAATGTTCTCCTTAATATTCGTTAAAAATATATATCTCATTATATGAAACTAAACGTATCCCTATTATACTACGAAAATACAGAAAAGAGAAATCTGACGTACTGGAGATTAATACGCTTTTATTCTATTTTCCCATCGTATAACTACATCCTTTAAGGATTCATCCAAGTAAGAAAAGGCCTTATCCTTTATCCAGTCAGGAATACCGTATGCCGCCTCGGCTATGCTACCAGTAATTGCAGCGAGAGTATCACTGTCGCCACCAAGTGAGATGGCATTTCTTATCGCATCTTCGAAGTCTCTACTTTCTAGAAATGCAATAATGGCCTGTGGTACGGTATCCTGGCACGTTTCATTGAAACGGTATGTAGGACGGATTTCATCTAAAGTTTGAGATAGATTGTAGCCGTATTCCTGCTCAATATAATCCTTAATCCGTCTTTTACACTCTGTAGGATTGTCATTGATTGGTTGCTCATAATCTCCGCAATAACCTCCAAAGTAATAACGACACAGAAAGATAGCATCAGCTGTAGCCATTGCACCTTTGATACCTTCTGGATGATTATGAGTTACCTCTGCAGAAAGACTCGCAAATTCCCTAGATGATGGCCACATTCCGGTTCTCGCACAAAAACCACAGTCCATTGTCCAAGCACATGGAGAAACACGCATAGCCGAACCATTCCCAAAGCTATTATAAGGCTCACGGTTATCGCTGTTTAGCCATGCATTAAACCGAGCACCATAATCAGCATCAGGATACATTCTACCATATTTCTCCATAGCATCAATGAAGTCGTCTTTTTGTCCCCCATTCATAATCGCCTCTGCAACAGCACAGGTCATAACCGTGTCATCTGTAAAAAAGCAATCCTTCCGAAATAAAGGAAAGTCCTTCGTTTTGATATTGTTCCATTCGTAAACAGAACCGATAATATCTCCGATAATTGCTCCTAGCATAAGATTTCTCCTCGTGAACTATTGGTTTAGACTGATTTTTCTACTTCCCATACTCTTTTATTTTATCAGCATATTCAGTCAAAAGATTCTTTGAATAAATTTTTTCAGCTTTTGAATTTCTAACTTCTTTCCAAAGAATAGAAGCTACTTTTAACTTGTTTGAGTAGTTACGACTATTTTCGTCTACACAGAAATCCTTTAAAAATTGATTCCATTGACAAACCGAATGATCATACTTGGCATAATCTGAATTTCCATAATAGACTTTTAGCATATCTTGGATTGTAAAACTCAAATCATTTTCTCTTTTTACTTTTCTCCAAGCTGTAGCCATATCAGCAGTAAATTTAAATGGCGAAACATCTGTTAAAGTTGAGAAATATTCTCTAAAGTGTGCATTAAAGGAGAATCCACATTCAAGCAAGGGTGTGTCCAAGGTAACGACTTCTACTCGTTTCTTTTTATTTTTTATTGATGATTTTTTAATAAAATTCCCCTGAAAGTACTGCTCAATAATATGATTGAGTTCTTGTTTAGTACCTCTATATTCTAATCCTAATGACTTACATAGTTGTGAAAGTTCATCACGATACCAATAATATTTATTAAACTCATCAAATGATACGATTTTATCAAACTCAGGTCTGCTCTCTATCAATATAACACCTCCTTAAAACCAGTTTAGGTTTTCACCTTAAAAGAGTACTTTACTGTTTGCCATTTTTCATACTTAGGACACCAGATCACAATCACACACTCAGCGATTCGGACTTACCATATCATCCGTAAAAAAACAATCCTCACGAAATAAAGAAAAATCTTCGTTTTGATATTGTTCCATTAGTAAACTGAACCTACAATATCTCCAACTATTGCTCCTAGCATCCGTTTCCTCCTTGTAAGATATCGGGAATTTGACCATCAACTATAGTTTTTAAATTATCTATTAACGAATTTTTTATAATTTATAGGTATTCATCTAATCAAATTATAATTAAATAACTTTTTTGATTCCATTATGTACTACATCTTCCTATTATACCTAAAACGGAAGTACACCAGCCATCAGCCCTTGAGCAATAAAACATCTATTATTTTGAAAATCTGAAAAATAGGTATCGCTTATAAAACTATATAAGCTATCAACGGGTCTATTGTACCAATCCTTGTAAACATAGTCCATATTATATATCAATAAAGCTTGTCCATCTTGACTATAGCCCTTGAAAGTTATCGAAAAGGCATCTCTATAACCAATAACTTTATCATTCTTATTTGAATTATTCCCCTTTCTATATTTCTCAAAATCAATAAGTAGCGTATATTTCATAAGTTTAGATAAGGCTTTTTCGGATAGTTTCTGACTATGTTCAAAAACGATCATTCCAGTATTCCCACACTCTTGGTAGGATAGTTCAGAGTTCATCAGATTACACTCAAAATAACCAAAAATTTCACAACCACAATGAATAATAAATTCAATTTTAGAAAAATATTCCTTAGTCCATATCATCTTATCTCTCCATTCCTAACTATGCTAGGATAAATTGTTTAAAAGTCGTCAATCAACTTTTAGTGGAATAAATTTTACTTTTAGATATAATGCTAAATTACTCCTAATTTATCTATTAAAATTATATGAAAATTTTATGTATTAAACCAAACTGACAAATCGTCATCAGATACAAAATACTTCCAAGCAACTGTAAATCCATAGAGTTCTTTATATTTTTCAATCCATTCTACATAATATGGAAGTCCAACGGGAGTTTCAGAGACTTCCTGTTCTAGATAAGAATATGGATGAGCCACAATACCTAAATCAATATTATAGACTTGCCAATTATAACCCTCTTTATGCTCACCACCTAAATTATCTATTAATCTTGAACTTCTTAAATCAATATCTGAGCAGATTGTCAACGATTTAAACTTTTCAAAATCTGGATTGAGAGGTTTTATGTAATAAGAAGCTTCCACATAGTATTCTTCATCATTATTTGGATAATGTGCGCCAATGGAAATTTTTATGGGGGAACCATTAAGCTCTAACCAAAAGTTTCCGATTGGCGTTTTTAGGATATCATAAGCTTGCTTTGAGTTTACTATATTTTTAGCTTCTGATAAATCGCAGATAACTCCTTCACTTAATAGACTATTTTGAGTTTCTAAAATTTTTTTGTTTATAGTAGATAGTTTTCGTTCTACTTTTTTTATTTTTTCAAGAGGAAATGGCGGTTTATTGGCTTGTCTCTTGAAAACTTCAGTAACTTGTGCTTCTTTTAAATGAGATTTGTTCCCAACAGGAACTTCTATCCAATCAAATTTCTCTATTGACTCATCAGGACAATAATACACATATTCTTTGTCATTCGGAAAGAATCGAACATTACAAAAATTCAATTCTTTACTTGGTTTCCATAACAACTCTGGTTCTAGGGGTCTTTTTTTAAAATAGTGTGTTTCATCACTATCCCAAAAATCTT
This sequence comes from Streptococcus sp. CF7_Ac1-8, assembly GCF_024295435.1. Classification (GTDB taxonomy): domain Bacteria; phylum Bacillota; class Bacilli; order Lactobacillales; family Streptococcaceae; genus Streptococcus; species Streptococcus mitis_AP. Next base: position 84,808 of record NZ_JANCPI010000001.1, read on the forward strand.
TATACATCCATAAATTACAATAGGGGCAAAAATATTCATCATAATCGTCCAAATAACATTGATTAGCACCACATGTCTTACATATAGAATCTTCATCAATAAAACCCTCAAGTTTAACACCATTAACATACAGAGCGTAATCATCCTCTGGTTCATAAACAGTTGTCTCAACGGAATGTGGCTAACAACTCAACCAATCATCAAGTGGCAAAGAATTGATACTATAAATAGTAACTTCATCCCACCTCTCTTTTAGCGATTTACCATCATAAATCCTTGCTTCAAAAAGTTCATCAGCTGTTCGAAATCTTCTACCATCAGGTAAGTCACATAGACCCGCCCAATATGGCAAGAGCTCATTTTCTGAATAACCAATATAGCATATAAAATCCTGATTATCCTTCTCAAAAGAAGAAACTTTAGGGACAGAATTTTGATTTATTTCCTGAGGAATACCTAAAGATACAGATTCCATTTTAAATGAAAAATATCCATTGACGAGTTGAAACTGAATATCATCGTCGTCCATCAGTATTTCAGAGATCCACCACTTGGAAAGGCCATCCATATCTTCCATTAAGAAATCATGCACTCCCTTACACTTTAAATCCCAAATAAGGGAAGGCGAATTGGTATTATTAGTTGTAGTAAAATCTTCCTCAATGGTTAACAAAATGGATTTTTCCTGACTATCATAAGAGAATGATCCAATTAAAAAATCGTGAAAGAAACCGTGTTTTTTCAAATAGTCCGAAATTTCGATAAATTGGGTTAAATACTGTTTACGTTGAGTCCACATACAAACCTCTCAATTTTTATTAACTATAGAATTTAGGTAATTGTAAATAAGGTGACTAAGGAATACAAGTCACAGACTTTTCAGACACACAAGAAAAAGTCTTAACTTCAAATATTTTCATAATCTCTTTCGTTACAAGGTTTTGACGCTTTTACTAGCAAAGGTACATACTCACAAGGAACTTTGGTTGGCTATTGAATCTCTCCCACCTCTTCTTTAACATATCCTTCTACATCTTCAATCTCTACAAATATTGGGTCTAAGTGACACAAGAAATGCCAATCTTCGCTCCCTTTTTTTCTGTAAAGAATCGCTTCACCATCTTCACTTCCGAAAAAGCTTCTGTCGATTTCATATCCTCGGCTTTCTAAGAAGTCTTTTGCTTTACAATAGTTCGTTTCTCTTGTTTCGACATAGGCTTTAACTTCATAGTTGTTAACGACATATGCATCGATTTTTGAATAGCCTTCGATTACTTTTTCGTTTGGTTCGGATAGATTCGAGATTTCTTTCCAAATAATGTCTACATCTTCCTTAGAGTCAAACATAAATTTAGAAAAAGGTACAATGTTTCCGTTATAGATAATTTCCATATAGTCTGGTAGGTTTGTAGGATTAAAATACTCCACTTCAAATCCATCTTCTGTTTCTAAAGTATATCCAGGGATTTGTGCTACAAAAGTTTTCCCATCTTCTATGGAATCAAATGTGACTAAATCTTTAGAATAATCATTTTGGTACAATTCCAATATAACCATCGATAATCTCTCCATTTCCATTATCAGGCTAATGTAAATAAGCACGTCACCTGACCAATTCAGGCTCTCTGTATCATCTCGTCATATTTCCTACTTACTTTACGAGTCCTATACCATGGGCGGAGCATCTACTTCTACTTCGCTGATGCCTCAGCTCGTACAAGCAGTGATACCGCCTCAACATGGTTTGTCGTGTCACTCTTTGCAGTGATGATACTTGGCAACTTGCCCCCTCTTTCCATGATAGAGGGAGCATTTCTCAAATACTTTGGGATTCCTGTGGCTTTCACATGGTTTATGTCTACAAAAACTTTTGATGGTAAAAAGCCTTATGGATTTTTGAAGTCTGTCATTGCTTATGCACTGCGACCAAAGCTGACCTATGCAGGAAAAAAAGTAACGCTTGGCAGAAACCAGCCACAAGAAGCCATTACAGCAGTTAGGAGTGAATTTTATGGCATATCCAATTAAATACATTGAAAACAATCTCGTCTGGAATAAAGACGGGGAATGTTATGCTTACTATGAGCTTGTTCCTTACAATTACTCATTTCTAAGTCCAGAACAGAAAATACAAGTGCATGATTCTTTCAGACAGCTTATCGCACAAAATCGTGATGGCAAAATTCATGCTTTACAAATCAGTACAGAATCCAGCATACGTTCTGCACAAGAGCGTTCCAAAAATGAAGTCACTGGCAAGCTCAAAGCGGTTGCCTATGACAAAATCGACCAACAGACAGACGCTTTAATATCCATGATTGGCGAAAATCAAGTGAACTACCGTTTCTTTATCGGCTTTAAGTTGCTTCTCAACGATCAGGAGTTTTCTATGAAAAGTCTTACCGTTGAAGCAAAAAATGCTTTGTCTGATTTTGTCTATGATGTGAACCATAAGCTGATGGGCGATTTTGTTAGTATGAGTAATGATGAAATCCTGCGTTTTCAGAAGATGGAAAAGCTCTTAGAAAATAAAATCTCTCGTCGTTTCAAAATCCGCAGGTTAGATAAGGACGACTTCGGCTATCTGATTGAACACCTTTACGGACAGACAGGCACTGCCTATGAAGAGTATGAGTACCATCTATCAAAGAAAAAGCTGGATAATGAAACGCTGATTAAATACTATGACTTGATTAAGCCTACTCGCTGTTTGGTGGAAGAAAAACAGCGATATTTGAAAATCCAGCAGGAAGATGAAACCGTCTATGTAGCTTACTTTACCATTAACAGCATTGTCGGAGAACTGGACTTCCCGTCCTCTGAAATCTTCTACTACCAGCAACAGCAATTTACATTCCCGATTGATACGTCAATGAATGTGGAAATTGTAGCGAATCGTAAAGCCCTATCTACTGTCCGCAATAAAAAGAAAGAACTGAAAGACTTGGATAACCACGCTTGGCAAAGTGATAATGAAACCAGCTCCAATGTGGCGGAAGCTCTGGAAAGTGTGAATGAGCTGGAAACCAATTTAGACCAAAGCAAGGAATCTATGTACAAGCTGTCTTATGTGGTAAGGGTATCAGCAAATGATCTTGACGAACTCAAACGTCGTTGTAATGAAGTGAAAGATTTTTATGACGATTTAAGCGTAAAACTGGTACGACCATTTGGGGATATGCTCGGCTTACATGAAGAATTTTTACCTGCCAGCAAGCGTTATATGAATGATTATATTCAATACGTGACCTCTGATTTCCTCGCTGGTTTAGGTTTTGGTGCTACTCAAATGCTGGGGGAAAATGAGGGGATTTATGTTGGCTACAGCTTAGATACTGGACGCAATGTCTATCTGAAACCTGCTCTTGCCAGTCAAGGGGTTAAGGGTTCAGTAACCAATGCGTTAGCGTCGGCTTTTGTTGGTTCGCTGGGTGGTGGTAAATCCTTTGCGAATAACCTTATCGTCTATTATGCGGTGCTTTATGGGGCACAAGCAGTGATTGTAGACCCAAAAGCAGAACGTGGCAGATGGAAAGAAACCTTGCCAGAGATTTCCCATAAAATCAATATCGTCACTCTGACTTCTGATGAGAAAAACAAAGGCTTACTTGACCCTTATGTGATTATGAAAAATCCCAAAGATTCTGAATCACTGGCTATTGATATTCTGACATTCCTTACGGGGATTTCCTCTCGTGATGGGGAACGCTTCCCAATCCTTAGAAAAGCCATTCGTGCAGTAACCAATAGTGAAGTACGAGGGTTGATGAAAGTGATTGAGGAATTACGGGTTGAGAATACGCCACTAAGTACCAGTATAGCCGACCATATCGAAAGTTTTACAGACTATGACTTTGCACATTTATTATTCAGTAATGGTTATGTGGAGCAGTCTATCAGCTTAGAAAAACAACTGAACATTATACAGGTTGCGGACTTGGTACTTCCCGACAAGGAAACTTCCTTTGAGGAATATACCACTATGGAGCTTTTATCCGTTGCTATGCTGATTGTCATTAGTACCTTTGCTTTAGACTTTATCCATACAGACCGAAGCATTTTCAAGATTGTAGATTTAGACGAAGCATGGAGCTTTTTACAGGTAGCACAAGGAAAAACACTATCTATGAAGCTGGTTCGGGCTGGTCGTGCTATGAACGCTGGGGTATATTTCGTGACCCAAAATACAGACGACCTCTTAGATGAAAAACTGAAAAATAACCTCGGCTTAAAATTTGCATTTCGTTCCACTGACCTTAACGAGATTAAAAAGACCTTAGCCTTTTTTGGTGTAGACCCAGAGGACGAAAACAATCAGAAGCGATTGCGTGATTTGGAAAACGGGCAATGCCTTATCAGTGATTTATATGGTCGTGTCGGTGTGATACAGTTCCACCCTGTATTTGAAGAACTGCTCCATGCCTTTGATACCAGACCACCTGTGCGAAAAGAGGTGTAAATGTGAAACCATCAATAGTAAACAGAATAAAATCAAACTGGACGCTGAAACGTCTAGGTAAAGTGGCAATGACAGTGGCTTTCACACTTGTGATTGCCATTTTTCTTTTAGCCATGCTGGGAACGGTGGTTCAAGCTGCGGGCTTGGTAGATGATACGGTCAATGTGGCAAATGAATACAGCCGATACCCACTTGAAAACTATCAACTGGATTTTTATGTGGATAATAGCTGGGGCTGGCTTCCGTGGAACTGGTCGGACGGGATTGGAAAACAGGTCATGTATGGACTATATGCCATTACCAATTTTATTTGGACAATCAGTTTGTATGTTTCCAATGCGACAGGTTACTTAGTACAGGAAGCCTATTCCTTAGACTTCATTTCCGCTACAGCAGATTCCATTGGTAAGAATATGCAGACCTTAGCTGGTGTGAGTGCAAACGGATTTTCAACAGAGGGTTTCTATGTTGGATTCCTCTTACTCTTGATTTTGGTTCTTGGGGTTTATGTTGCCTATACGGGACTGATAAAGAGAGAAACCACAAAGGCAATTCATGCCATTATGAATTTTGTGCTGGTGTTTATCCTATCGGCTTCCTTTATTGCCTACGCTCCCGACTACATTAAAAAAATCAATGACTTTTCATCAGACATCAGTAATGCCAGTTTATCACTTGGCACGAAGATTGTCATGCCCCATTCCGATAGTCAAGGCAAGGACAGCGTGGACTTAATCAGAGATAGCCTGTTTTCCATACAGGTTCAGCAACCGTGGCTACTGCTTCAATACAACAGTTCAGACATTGAAAGTATCGGTATTGACCGTGTGGAAAGCCTGCTCTCCACCAGCCCAGATTCCAACAATGGCGAAGACAGAGAAAAAATTGTTGCGGAAGAAATTGAAGACAGAAGCAATACCAATCTAACCATTACAAAGACCATTAACCGTTTAGGTACAGTCTTCTTCCTATTTGTCTTCAATATTGGGATTTCCATATTTGTATTCCTATTAACAGGAATCATGATTTTCTCGCAGGTACTTTTTATCATCTATGCTATGTTTCTGCCTGTGAGCTTTATTTTAAGCATGATTCCATCATTTGATGGTATGTCAAAACGAGCCATAACAAAGCTCTTTAATACCATTTTGACACGAGCTGGAATCACATTGATTATTACGACAGCATTTAGTATTTCAACCATGCTCTATACCTTATCGGCTGGTTATCCGTTCTTTTTGATTGCTTTTCTACAGATTGTGACCTTTGCAGGAATCTACTTCAAGCTGGGCGATTTAATGAGTATGTTTTCTCTACAGAGTAACGATTCTCAAAGTGTGGGAAGTCGTGTGATGAGAAAACCTCGTATGCTTATGCACGCTCACATGCACCGTCTACAGCGGAAACTTGGACGTTCCATGACTACTCTAGGAGCTGGGTCTGCCATTGTTACAGGTAAAAAAGGACAGTCGGGTTCGGGGAGTTCTGCAAGGACACAAGCAGATCACTCCCGACCAGACGGAAAGGAAAAATCAACACTTGGAAAACGTATCGGTCAAACCATCGGTACAGTAGCTGATACCAAAGACAGAATGGTAGACACTGCTAGTGGTTTGAAAGAACAGGTTAAAGATTTGCCGACCAATGCAAGATATGCAGTATATCAAGGAAAATCCAAAGTAAAAGAGAATGTCCGTGATTTAACCAGTAGTATTTCTCAAACCAAAGCGGACAGAGCCAGTGGACGCAAGGAACAGCAGGAACAAAGGCGAAAAACCATTGCGGAGCGTCGCTCTGAAATGGAACAGGTCAAACAGAAAAAACAGCCAGCTTCTTCCGTTCATGAAAGACCAGCCACTAAGCAAGAACAATCTCATGATGGACAGACTTCAAGGCAAACAACTGTACAGGCTTCCTATAGGGAATCTCAACAAGCCAAACAAGAGCGTCCAGCAGTTAAGTCCGATTTTTCAAGTCCAAAAGTGGAACGCCAAGGCAATACCGTTCAAGAAAAAACCGTTCAAAAGCCAGCAACTTCAACCACTACAGCAGATAGAACTTCACAACGTCCAATCACAAAAGAACGTCCGTCTACTGTTCAAAGAGTACCACTACAAAATACAAGAAGTAGACCACCAATCAAAACCGCCACCATTAAGAAAGTCGGTAAGAAACCATGAAGTTGAAAACTTTAGTGATTGGTGGTTCTGGATTATTCTTGATGGTCTTCTCACTGCTTCTGTTTGTTGCCATTTTATTTTCAGATGAACAGGACAGCGGAATTTCCAATATTCATTATGGAGGTGTGAATGTTTCCGCAGAAGTGCTGGCTCATAAGCCTATGGTAGAAAAATATGCCAAAGAATATGGCGTTGAAGAATATGTCAACATACTTCTTGCGATTATACAGGTGGAATCGGGCGGTACTGCGGAAGATGTTATGCAGTCCTCGGAATCCCTCGGTCTTCCACCTAATTCATTGAGTACAGAAGAATCCATTAAGCAAGGTGTGAAGTATTTCAGTGAATTATTAGCCAGTAGCGAAAGGCTCAGTGTAGATTTAGAATCGGTTATCCAGTCCTACAATTATGGTGGTGGTTTCTTAGGGTATGTGGCTAATCGTGGAAATAAATATACCTTTGAACTGGCTCAAAGTTTCTCAAAAGAGTATTCAGGTGGCGAAAAAGTGTCTTACCCCAATCCCATAGCCATACCTATCAATGGGGGCTGGCGATACAACTATGGCAATATGTTTTATGTGCAACTGGTAACGCAGTATCTTGTCACAACAGAGTTTGATGATGATACGGTACAAGCCATCATGGACGAAGCACTGAAATATGAGGGCTGGCGATACGTTTACGGTGGAGCTTCCCCGACTACTTCTTTTGATTGTAGCGGACTGACACAATGGACGTATGGAAAAGCTGGAATTAACTTACCACGAACCGCACAACAGCAATATGATGTGACCCAGCATATCCCACTATCGGAAGCACAAGCTGGCGATTTGGTTTTCTTTCATTCTACCTATAACGCTGGCTCTTATATTACTCATGTTGGGATATACCTTGGCAATAACCGTATGTTTCATGCAGGCGACCCAATCGGTTATGCCGACTTAACAAGCCCCTACTGGCAACAGCATTTAGTGGGAGCAGGACGAATCAAACAATGAGAAAGGAAGATTTAATGATGAAATTTAGAAAAAATCAGAATAAAGAAAAACAGATACCAAAGGAAAAGAAACCTCGTGTCTATAAGGTCAATCCTCATAAAAAGGTTGTGATTGCCTTGTGGGTACTTTTAGGGCTTAGTTTCAGCTTTGCGATATTCAAGCACTTTACAGCTATAGATACTCATACTATTCACGAAACAACTATCATAGAAAAGGAATACGTTGATACTCATCATGTAGAAAATTTTGTAGAGAACTTTGCGAAAGTCTACTATTCATGGGAGCAATCCGATAAGTCCATTGATAATCGAATGGAAAGTCTAAAAGGCTATCTGACAGATGAACTTCAAGCTCTCAATGTTGATACAGTACGCAAAGATATTCCTGTATCGTCTTCTGTAAGAGGATTTCAGATATGGACGGTAGAGCCAACTGGCGACAATGAGTTTAATGTAACCTACAGTGTAGACCAGCTCATTACAGAGGGAGAAAATACAAAGACCGTCCACTCTGCTTATATAGTGAGTGTCTATGTAGATGGTTCTGGAAATATGGTACTGGTTAAGAATCCGACCATTACCAACATACCTAAGAAATCAAGTTATAAACCAAAAGCCATTGAAAGTGAGGGGACGGTTGATTCCATTACAACCAATGAAATCAATGAGTTTTTAACGACGTTCTTCAAGCTCTATCCTACAGCGACAGCCAGTGAACTTTCCTACTATGTGAATGACGGGATATTAAAACCAATCGGAAAAGAGTACATCTTTCAAGAACTGGTAAATCCTATTCACAATCGTAAGGATAATCAAGTCACGGTATCGCTGACAGTGGAGTATATCGACCAGCAGACCAAAGCAACGCAGGTATCTCAATTTGATTTGGTACTTGAAAAGAACGGGAGTAATTGGAAGATTATAGAATAACAAATATTGGTACATTATTACAGCTATTTTGTAATCACGTACTCTCTTTGATAAAAAATTGGAGATTCCTTGACAAATATGCTCTTACGTGCTATTATTTAAGTATCTATTTAAAAGGAGTTAATAAATATGCGGCAAGGTATTCTTAAATAAACTGTCAATTTGATAGTGGGAACAAATAATTGGATGTCCTTTTTTAGGAGGGCTTAGTTTTTTGTACCCAGTTTAAGAATACCTTTATCATGTGATTCTAAAGTATCCGGAGAATATCTGTATGCTTTTTATGCCCTTTTGGGCTTTTGAATGGAGGAAAATCACATGAAAATTATTAATATTGGAGTTTTAGCTCATGTTGATGCGGGAAAAACTACCTTAACAGAAAGCTTATTATATAACAGTGGAGCGATTACAGAATTAGGAAGCGTGGACAAAGGTACAACGAGGACGGATAATACGCTTTTAGAACGTCAGAGAGGAATTACAATTCAGACAGGAATAACCTCTTTTCAGTGGGAAAATACGAAGGTGAACATCATAGACACGCCAGGACATATGGATTTCTTAGCAGAAGTATATCGTTCATTATCAGTTTTAGATGGGGCAATTCTACTGATTTCTGCAAAAGATGGCGTACAAGCACAAACTCGTATATTATTTCATGCACTTAGGAAAATGGGGATTCCCACAATCTTTTTTATCAATAAGATTGACCAAAATGGAATTGATTTATCAACGGTTTATCAGGATATTAAAGAGAAACTTTCTGCCGAAATTGTAATCAAACAGAAGGTAGAACTGTATCCTAATATGTGTGTGACGAACTTTACCGAATCTGAACAATGGGATACGGTAATAGAGGGAAACGATGACCTTTTAGAGAAATATATGTCCGGTAAATCATTAGAAGCATTGGAACTCGAACAAGAGGAAAGCATAAGATTTCATAATTGTTCCCTGTTCCCTGTTTATCACGGAAGTGCAAAAAACAATATAGGGATTGATAACCTTATAGAAGTGATTACGAATAAATTTTATTCATCAACACATCGAGGTCAGTCTGAACTTTGCGGAAAAGTTTTCAAAATTGAGTATTCGGAAAAAAGACAGCGTCTTGCATATATACGTCTTTATAGTGGCGTACTGCATTTGCGAGATTCGGTTAGAATATCGGAAAAGGAAAAAATAAAAATTACAGAAATGTATACTTCAATAAATGGTGAATTATGTAAAATCGATAAGGCTTATTCCGGGGAAATTGTTATTTTGCAGAATGAGTTTTTGAAGTTAAATAGTGTTCTTGGAGATACAAAGCTATTGCCACAGAGAGAGAATTGAAAATCCCCTCCCTCTGCTGCAAACGACTGTTGAACCGAGCAAACCTCAACAAAGGGAAATGTTACTTGATGCACTTTTAGAAATCTCCGACAGTGACCCGCTTCTGCGATATTATGTGGATTCTGCGACACATGAAATCATACTTTCTTTCTTAGGGAAAGTACAAATGGAAGTGACTTGTGCTCTGCTGCAAGAAAAGTATCATGTGGAGATAGAAATAAAAGAGCCTACAGTCATTTATATGGAAAGACCGTTAAAAAAAGCAGAGTATACCATTCACATCGAAGTTCCACCGAATCCTTTCTGGGCTTCCATTGGTTTATCTGTATCACCGCTTCCGTTGGGAAGTGGAATGCAGTATGAGAGCTCGGTTTCTCTTGGATACTTAAATCAATCATTTCAAAATGCAGTTATGGAAGGGATACGCTATGGCTGTGAACAAGGATTGTATGGTTGGAATGTGACGGACTGTAAAATCTGTTTTAAGTATGGCTTATACTATAGCCCTGTTAGTACCCCAGCAGATTTTCGGATGCTTGCTCCTATTGTATTGGAACAAGTCTTAAAAAAAGCTGGAACAGAATTGTTAGAGCCATATCTTAGTTTTAAAATTTATGCGCCACAGGAATATCTTTCACGAGCATACACCGATGCTCCTAAATATTGTGCGAACATCGTAGACACTCAATTGAAAAATAATGAGGTCATTCTTAGTGGAGAAATCCCTGCTCGGTGTATTCAAGAATATCGTAGTGATTTAACTTTCTTTACAAATGGACGTAGTGTTTGTTTAACAGAGTTAAAAGGGTACCATGTTACTACCGGTGAACCTGTTTGCCAGCCCCGTCGTCCAAATAGTCGGATAGATAAAGTACGATATATGTTCAATAAAATAACTTAGTGTATTTTATGTTGTTATATAAATATGGTTTCTTGTTAAATAAGATGAAATATTTTTTAATAAAGATTTGAATTAAAGTGTAAAGGAGGAGATAGTTATTATAAACTACAAGTGGATATTGTGTGCTGAGAGCTTTCTTCTATACTAATAGACGAAAGGGTGTGAAAATGATTTTTAAATGATACTGTGGAACGGAACAGTAGCCCTAGTATTGACTACTGTCGTTTCTATTCATATTGGCTATTCTAGGACTGAGATGAAAAAATCTATAAATGCTCAGAATAAAATTGAACCCGCAAATCTCCCCAAAACAATGGTGAGTCATGTACTTGTATTATTCCGAAAAAATACACCTCTGGTGCAGTGAGACAAATTGGTGTATCTTATAGTGGCTTCGTAGATGAAAGCTATACTCTACTATCACTCTTTGATGATGTAGAACAAATTGAAAAAGATAATAGACTTCAGACAGCTATTGATGTTGTCAGAGAACAGTTTGGTTTTTTAGCCATACAAAAAGGAACCGTCCTAACTGAAGGTTCCAGAAATATTGAACGCAGTAAACTTATCGGTGGTCATTCCGCGGGTGGATTGGAGGGATTAAAATGAAACAAGAAAAAAATACAGTACAATTTTCAGAAATCCGTAGCAAAGGATGTAATGATATTGAAATGCTTGAAAGATTTTTACATGGAATCGTTGAAACAGCAACTTCAAAACTTCGTCAGAGAAAACTCAAAACAACTGAAATATCGATACGACTAGTACATGCTAAATCTGAAAACCGATTACCATTGGAATTTACATTTAGCATTAAGCCAACAAGCTCATCTGTGATAATCTATACTGAGGTAATCAATCGCTTTAAAGAATGTTACACAGGTGGGGGAATTCAAGGTTTTACGATTCAATTTGATAAAAATACCCTTGCCTCTGCATAGAAAGGATTTGATATGATTGACCGTTCATATTTACCATTTCAATCAGCAAGAGAGTACCAGGATACAAAGATGCAAAAATGGATGGGCTTTTTCCTATCTGAACATGCATCAGCACTCTCTGATGATACAAACAAAGTAACGTACATGTCTGACTTATCACTAGAGAAGAAATTATTACTCCTCAGTCAAGTATACGCCGGGCAGCTACGCACACGCATTCAAGTGATTGAAAAAAACAAGCGTGTTTCCTACACTGGAACAATACCAAGTCTGACCAAAGATTTCATTTTGATAAAAACTACAACAGGTCACATCAATTTGAAATTAAAAGACATTATTAGTATTGAACTTGTCGAGGAGGTGCTCTATGAATCAGCTTGAGTTTCAGCGTAATCACCTACAAATGGACTATTATAGCGAGAGCTACCAAGATTTTGAACGTGACTTCTACCGCTACTCTAACATGAATATTCCATTGACCTTCCTAACTGATGATATCCTAAAAACAATGGCGACTTCACGTAAGAATTACTTTGTCCTCAATAAGGAAAAGTCCAGAGATAACCGCGATCACTTCTTCATATTTGAAGTAAGTACCGTAGATGAGAATCCGCTAATCTATCATTATACATATAAGAAAACTACAATATATTTAGCAGAAAAATAGGAGCAGTTCAATTGACTGTTCCTATTTTTAATATTCATAAAATCTAAAGTCTTTATACTCTTTAACAATGGAGTCGCCAACCAGAACAGACTATACTGACCAGCGACTACCTTAAATTTAATGTTTCAGATTTATTTTCTTATCTCTAATTTCATAAACTACATCTGCTACATTTTCGAGTAATCGTTTATCGTGGGTGATAAACACGATAGTTCCGGTGTACTCCTTCATTAGTATTTCCAAAGCCTCTAAACTTGGTATGTCAAGGAAGTTACTGGGTTCATCCATTATTAGGATGTTATATCTACCCATGAGCATTTTAGCAAGCAACAATTTTATAATTTCTCCACCGCTTAAAACAGATAAACTTTTTCCAATATCGTTCTGTTTGAACCCCATAGATGCTAGCACTGAACGAATTTCTGATATATTGTAGTCACAATCCTTCTGCATAAACTCCATAACATTCTGATTACTGTTGTACTTGTAACCATTCTGTGCAAAGTAACCTATTTTTGCCTTAGGCGAAATAGAAATTCCTTCTTCATGGTTTAAGATCATTTGGATTAAAGTTGTTTTTCCGATTCCATTACCACCAGTTAACGCCACTTTTGCTCCTAACGGAATTTGAAAAGATGCATTTTCAAACAGAGCCTTATCCCCAAATACTTTATTAATTTCTGCACCGACTATAGGGTATGGATTATGGAGCTCCAATGCTTTACTTTGCCTGAAACGAATTCTGCGAATGCCTTCCGGAGCTTCTACTTTTCCTAAGGCCGCAATCCTGTGCTCTAGGGTTTTAGCAGCATTATACATCTTTTTTTCCTTACTTCCTATTGATTTTTGATGAGCTAAACGCCCTCCGTCTTCAGTACTTTTTTTCTTTGAAGAACCTTTTGCCTTCTGTTCTATTTTACGAGCCTGTTTTCGCTTTTCCTCCGCAGCCCTTTCCAATCGGGCACGTTCCGCAATAAATTGTTCGTATTCTGCAGCTTGGCTCTTACGTTCTTCCTCTTTCTGACGAAGATAATCAGAATAGTTTCCCCAATACTCAGTGATTTTGCCATCTTTCAGTTCCCATATTTTATCTACTATTTCATCAAGAAAATAGCGGTCATGGCTAATAACTAACAGTGCACCTGTAAAATATTTTAGCTGTCCTATTAGAAAATCAATTCCTTCACGGTCTAAATGGCTCGTAGGTTCATCCGCTAAAATACCATGAACCTGTGCCGATAAGGCCTGTGCTATTTTAAGCCTTGTTTCTTCACCACCGCTCATAGTCTGTATATTTAATTGCTCAACACCTAGCTTGCCTACAAGTGCAAAATCTTTTTCCTCCTGCAGAGTTACTTCGTCCAACTGGGGAATATAGGCAAGTTCACCCAGACGATTCATTTTACATCCTGGGGGAGTTAATTCTCCTAAAAGTACCCTGAGTAAAGTGCTTTTTCCAGCACCATTTGCTCCTACTAAACCAATACGGTCATAATCATATACTTCTAATTCATTTATATCTAAAACATCGCGTCCTTTGAATTCCACACGAATGTCTTTTGCTTTTAATATTAATTCCATAACATTTCCTCCTGTCTATAATCGCATGCTTTCATTTGCTTGTATGCAGGGAAAACCCTGCGATTTTAGCAGGAAGAGTTACATGAAAATAAGATACATAAATATTCCTCCAATATTGTTTATTTTAAATCTAATTTTCTAACCTCAGTTATCATTTGGCAAACTATAGCAATGCCAATAATTAAAATACCTGATAGTAAAAACCAATGATTTACACCGATTTTATCAGCAAAGAATCCAGAAAGAATTAACCCAATTGGCATAGCAAGTGACATGATACTTCCGATCAAAGAAAATACACGTCCTAAATATTCAGGCTTAATTTTCTCCTGAAAAAGAGCTGTTTGCACACCGCTATAAAATGGCACCGAAAGCCCCATTATTGCACAGCAAACTACGAATATTACAAATCCATTTGGAGGAAGTATTCCCGAAACGGCTAAACTGGTCCCCATTATAAAAAATGAACTTGTTATTAGTAATACATGCTTTTCGAAGCCCCCTAATCTTCCTAATAATAAGCCTCCTGCTAGCATCCCAAATGCAAAGGAAATTTCCGTAATAGAAATATGCACAGGCGTTCCATTAAAGTGTTCCATGCTTATTAAAGGAAATAGTGCATTGATTGGCATATAAACAAAAGTATATAGTGTTCCTAAGAGTAATAAGGCAAACAATCCTTTGTTTTGTCTCAGAACCACAACTCCTTCTTTCATCTCCCTTATGAAATTTGGTTCTAAACTTTGCACTTGATTACCCAGCTTAGGTATACGTACAATTGCTACCGTAATAGATGCAATCACAGCACCCAATACGTCGATGGCAATAATAGCATTTAAATCCCAAACGGAGTATAAGAGTGCTGCAACTGCCGGACTAACAATATAGCTTATAGACTGCAAAGACTGACTATAGCCTGCGCATTTCGTTAGCTGTTCTTCTGGTACTAAAAGTGGTGTAACCGCATTGAGTGCTGGGGTATGAAAAGCTGTTCCAATGCTACGGATAAACAATACTATCATAATCATCCAGACAGGTAGCTCCATACAGAATGCAACAATAGCAAGCACTGCACCAGCTGCTGCGATAATTAAATCGGCACCAATCATTATCTTCTTCCTATCATGACGATCCACTAGCACACCAATGGCAGGTCCCAAAATCGCATAGGGTAAAAAACCTACTAATGAAGCCATAGACAAGACCATCGCAGATCCTGTTTTTTCTGTAAGGTAAAAAATAATCGCCATTTGCAGGATGGCACTAGTGATTAATGATACTGCTTGCCCTGCCCATATTGCATAAAATTTTCGTTTCCAATTGTTGTATTTTTCCATTTATATTATCTCCTGCATATTATTTTGCTTGAATTTCTATTTTGAATAGCATTCTAGGCAATAAAAAATGCAGGCCAAACCCCACAATGTGGCTTTTGGTCTGCATACATACAATTTGGAAACATTCATATTAAAGACATAGTTAAATAAAGGTATAGTTAAATAACCAATATCCTCACCGTAACTAATGAATGCTCAATATCGTATAAATAAGCACAACAAAAAAGCCTATCATCGGGTATAGATTCTGCTTTTTTTATTGCCAGCTTATCTTAAACGCATTGAGGCTGTCATAGTTTCGGTTCCTCCTACATCTTTGTTTATATCAATTTATAGTATAACACAACAAGATGATATGTTCAATATAAAAGTTATGGAATGAGACTCATACTTCCAATTCGATGCCAGATTTAAAGGATATGACGAAGTTTTCTTCATAGACTGTAACGCTCTGGATTATCTTCCTTAGTAGCAAGCGATTAGCTTTCACAAAATCTTCTGTTTGTAGTTTTAAAAATTCATCAGGATTTTCTAACTCAACCTCAAAATATTTCATTTTACATTCCCTCATTTCATTTATTGATAAATTGAGTTTGCAAAAAAGAGTGGACAATTTTTGTCTACTCTTAACCTTTAAAATAGTTTTTTTTAATCGATTTGAAGTTGCCTAAATTATTACTTATTCGGTAAAATGAAGTATTGCTTTCAACAGATTTCCTTCAACTACACTTCACTTGATTCAAACAAGGTGGGTACATTTCTATTCCCACAAACTCCTTGTCAATGGAAACAAACACGTACCCACAGGGTAAATGGAAATAGAAACTGATAATTTCTAGCTATCACTTCTACTCATTCCAAAAATTTTCTCACTCTGATACTTACCCACCATAAAGCAAAAAGCCTTGCAATCAAGGCTTTCATTATCCCTTTCGTTCAAAGGTTTCTAAGCTTTTACGAGCAGAGCGACACACTCAGCGGTTCGCTATCTCCGTTCTGTCTGCGTGCTAGCACTTGTCAATCACGGACAGCTATCGCATGGGCGGAAGTAAATGCTAATCTTCGTCGTTTTACTCCTTGACTAGCAAACTTACCGCCTCAACATGTCCTGTATGTGGAAATAAAACACGATTAAAGATAAGGGAAGATACTGAATTAAAAAAATTCCCCCTCTATTGTCCGAAATGCAGACAAGAAAATTTAATTGAAATAAAGCAGTTCAAAGTAACTGTGATTACAGAGCCAGACGCAAAGACGCAGAGCCGATAAAATGAGATTAATACAATCTCATTTTATCGGCTCTTTCCGTTATGTATGGATTCTTTTAATTAGTCTTCGATGTTTCTTGCTTCGTTGATACCGCTGGCTAAAGATTCCATTAAGGATAGTTCTTTGTCTGTAAAGCTATCCATGTATTTCTCTATCTGTAATCGTCGGGTGCTTTTTACCAAGTTATTAGCAGGTAAGAAAAATTCATCAACGGAAACATGAAGTAACGATACAAGGTCATAAAGAACTTGTATGCTGGGGTGTTGCCCTTTATTTTCAATATTAGTTAAGTACCGTGGGTCAATTTCAATCAATGCTCCCACTTGTTCACGAGTTAAACCTCGTTTCAATCGAGCTTCTTTAATGGCTAAACCAAAGGCTCTAAAATCATATTTATCTTCTTTTTTACGCATAGTAGACCACCTCTATACATTTTATTGTTCCTACTGAATTAAAAACAGGTATAGAAAAACGTGTTATATGGTTTATAGGTTTATATTTAATAAAAAGCACTACTAAACGCCAATAAAAAAAACCGTTATATGGTAGTGCTATTTACGCTGTTAAAATATTGTATATTACTTCCAAATGGCGGTTTGTTGGAGGTCAACGTCGCCATGAAGTACATCATATACAATAAATTTCCTTACATTGGGTTCTTGTCAAAAAAAGTCGTCTATCTGCAATAGATAAGTACGTCCACCAATGTGGTTTTATAAATCATATAGATAGAATAACAGAAGCATGTAAACAGAGAAATAAATCTGTTTATATGCTTTTTTGGCTATTCAGAACTTTTTTACAAAGTTTATTTATCAGTAATGCAACAAATCCCCCTTTCACATTGGGACTAAGAGTGAAAGGAGATAAACGAGCAAGGCTCACTTCCTTTCCTAGACAGAAAGGGGGTGAGAAACATGAAACCATCTTCTTTTCAGACCACAATAGAAAATCAGTTTGACTATATCTGTAAACGTGCTATGGAAGACGAGCGAAAGAATTATATGCTTTATCTTTCAAGGATTGCAAAGCGTGAGGTGTCCTTTTCGGATGTTGGCGATTATCTTGTTAGCCAGTTTGCGACAACAGATAACTATTCAACTGACTTTCAGATTTTTACACTCAATGGGTTATCAGTAGGCGTTGAAAATGATTTGTTGAGTGAAGCATTACGTGAGTTGCCAGACAAGAAACGTGAAATTCTACTGCTGTTTTACTTTATGGACATGAGCGATTCAGAAATTGCAGACCTGTTGAAATTGAACCGTTCTACTGTCTATCGGCATAGAACCAGTGGACTAGCCTTAATTAAAAAGTTTATGGAGGAATTTGAAGAATGAAAACACAATATCCTATGATTCCCTTTCCTCTCATTGTAAAGGCAACAGATGGCGATACCGAAGCGATTAACCAGATTCTACATCATTACAGAGGGTACATAACGAAGCGTTCCCTACGACTTATGAAAGATGAATATGGCAATCAAAGTATGGTCGTTGATGAAGTCTTACGTGGAAGAATGGAAACCAGACTGATTACAAAGATTTTGTCATTTGAAATTAAGTAATATCCTCTCTCCTTTCGTGGAAGCGTGCTAAACCATTCCACGCTTCCCGAACAGGGAGGTTTGTTATTCCACCAAAGCATATTGAGCTTTCAATGTGTTTTGATAGGCTAACGAGCCATTGTTCTTTGAAAACTGAATAAAAGTAATCGAATACGTTTCGATAAGAAAAGAGCCAACGGAACTAACCGCCATGACCTATCTTATAAAGATAGCGAGCGATTCATGTTAGTGATCCGAGAAGCAATCTTTAGCAGGATTGCCTGCAACGACATTCTTATCGTGATAATGATACTCCCATACAGTCAATAGTCCGAGCGTGATAAAACCGTCGCAGGCAATGAGTATGGCTACATGAGAACCATGCAGGGGTGGAACTCCCGTGAGCTTTGCTAAAGCTGTTCGATTGCTGGTAAAACAACTTTTATGAAATCCAAATAAGTGATTTGGAAAGGAGGATTTTATGAAGCAGACTGACATTCCTATTTGGGAACGTTATACCCTAACCATTGAAGAAGCGTCAAAATATTTTCGTATTGGCGAAAACAAGCTACGACGCTTGGCAGAGGAAAATAAAAATGCAAATTGGCTGATTATGAATGGCAATCGTATTCAGATTAAACGAAAACAATTTGAAAAAATTATAGATACATTGGACGCAATGAATAGTTTACACTAAATATAAAAAAAAATTATAAAATAATTATTTTTTAAAATAAGAGGAGAACTCATATTTTTATTTAACAATGAATATATCACACTAAACCAGATAGAATATACAAGTTAATTTGTACCGAAATTACTATATATTATAAGAAAAATAGAAACTCTAAAGCATTCTGTACACTTTAATTTTAATTCATCTCTTTTTGTTTCTAATACAGAGTATTGAGACTGGATTATAAGCACATCAACAAAAAACTCTATTCAAACCTACCTTTGAATAAAGTCTTTTAACTATCTAAAAAGTTCACATTTTATGCTTATTTATGGAGTTAATGAAGCGCCAACTAAATCCTAGAACCAACATCAGATTGATGAAAAAGTACACAGCCGTAAAACTAGTTAAACCATGTTGTCTGATATCATCAAAATATAAACTAGGTTCAGTAAAGAACAGATAAATTCCATAGACCTCCACGAAAATAAGAAAACTGATAAAACCAATAAGGAAAAGTCCACTGGCAATAAGAAAGAGTCTCCATAAAAGAATGAGAATTCCTCCTACTGCTAAAAAAATTACTGGGATAAGGAGCAAATCATTCATGACTTTCTCCTTTCTAATCAATCAACTGACGATAATGGGTGGCAAGAGAGGAATCAAACTCTTCTAATTTTTGAACTAAGTCCAAATACTCTTCTTTTTCATGTTCTTCAAAGTCCACACCTTGATGATTCTGAAGAGCGATTTCCAATTGACTAGTGAGCTCTCGTTTAGAAAAACTGTAATCCCCTGTCACTTCCTCATAATGTTCCTTTAACTCCTTGTAGGCTTGGTATTCTTCAGGTGTTTGAAATCCCTGTACCAAAGCCTCTTCTAATTGATAATAGGTATCTTCCATCATAATCGTTACCTCGTTTCTTTCTATCTTTATTTTACCGCGCTTTTCTTTTCTTGTCCGCTATTTATATCTATTTTTTAATCTAATTCAAAAGAAAGTTGTTCTTGCTTTTCTTTTCCTTTTTCGTGGAATTGTCGTAAGGCCTGATCAATAATATCTAAATCCGTTTCTGTTTCAATCAATGGCGCGAGTACATCGTATTCGGCCTTTTTAGTTTGATAATCCTCTTCCTTTGGAAAATTTTTCTCAATTTCTACCTTAGCAGTAGTCCATTTATCCTTTAATTCATCCAATAAGTTCTGAGTTTTCACTTGGTCATCTTTAATGTGGTCTATCGTATGCTGAAGCCTTTGAATTGTCCCCAAAGGAGAATACAAATCCAAACTGACAGAATACTGATTTTCTCCTACAATCTTAACAGAGAAGGTTTCAGGAAGAGGCTGATTCGTTGGTAGACTAAGCATTTTAATGTCAAATCCTCGATAACTTGCTAGGGTTCGAAATTCTTTGCTGTCAGTTTGATTATGACGGATAAGACGGTGTAGGGATTCACCTGCTTCAGCTCGTTGCTCAAAAACTTGTTTACCTATCGTCATAGAAAATGATTGGTCTTTCGACATTTCAGACTGTTGAATGTCGCCTTCATACTTGCTTAATCGTTTCTCAAGAATGGGCATATTTTCTTCACAGTAAGAGATTGTATGACGATAGTGATCCTTGCTGCGTTGAAAGGCGCGTCTTTGATTTTCTAATAGAGTTAGATCATTCTCTAGTTCCATCTTATATTTGAGATAAGGATTACCTGTTGCTAGTGCCTTAAAATCAGAAGCTGTCATAGTCTGTTCATCAATATCTTCCGCAGCACGAATCGGCTCCTTAGAAGTCATAATCTGCTTAATATAACGGAGTTTGTTCTCCTGAGTTGCCCATAGATAATTATCAAACGAACCTTTGGTAATATAGTGGTAAATATCCACTTCCTTGTTTTCATTTCCCTGTCGGATAATACGTCCATTACGTTGCTGAATGTCACTTGGTCTCCACGGTACATCCAGATGGTGAACTGCTTTCATCTTGCTCTGAACATTTAAACCTGTTCCTCCTTTTTCAGTTGAGGCAAGAAGAACCCGAACCTCTCCTGCATTAACCTTTCGAGACAAGCTATTCTTCTTTTCATCACTATTGGCATCATGTACAAAGGCAATTTCCATACTAGGGATTCCTCTATCAACTAATAAAGCCTTAATCTCAGAATAAACATCAAAGCCATTATCTTTTTTCTTAGGTGTGCCAATATCTGAAAAAATCATCTGAGTAGCCTTATTTTCCATTCCCTCACGATAAATTCTTTCAACATTATCCACTACCTGAAGCAGTTTATGATTGTCTGCTAGACTATAACTAGAGTCCAATAAACGCATATCAATAGCTAGTTTCCGCGCCTCACCCGTAATCTTCAACATGTTATCCTGGCTCGGATCAACTGTTCCACATTTGACCATATCTGACCTCATAACTAATTCTTCTAAATAGAGTTTCTGGTTTTCAGTTAACTCACTCTCAATAGGGATAATATGAGCTTCTGGAACAGGTAAATCCAACATATCTTGTGTTTGAATGTCGGCTGTTTCTTTATAGATTTTCATCAACTCAGGTAGATTGACAAACTTTTTAAATCGTTTCTTAGGTTGGTACTTATCCCCTGTAGGAGCTAATTCCATAGAGTTTTGAATTTCTCCAAAAGCACCTACCCAAGAGTCAAAATAATCAACTTGATAGCGTTTTAAGATATCTGGTTGAATGTAGTTCATCATAGTATATAACTCACTAATAGAATTGGAAACAGGTGTTCCTGTCGCAAAGACAATGTTTTTAAAATCATGTTCTTCCTGAATCTGTCGAACCTTCATTTCCATATCCACATTCTTCTTAGACGTTGTATTGGTAATCCCTGCTACATTTCCAAGTCCAGTAATTGGACGTATATTTTTAAAGTGATGTGCTTCATCCACAAAGAGAAAATCAATTCCTAAGTTCTCAAAATCAATAAAACTATCACGATTAAAGCGTTGGAGTTCTTCCAATTGTCTCTCAAGACCACTTATTGATTGCTCTGCTTCTTTAACGGTGTACTTATTTTCAGAATGTGTTTTAATCTCTCGTAGTTCATTGAGTTTGTCCTCGATATAATTCATCTGTCTTTCCTTACTGACAGGGATTTTTTCAAATTGAGAATCCCCAATGACAATGGCATCGTAATCTCCTGTAATGATACGTGACACAAATTGTTTTCTTCTCGCCTTCACAAAATCTTTCTTAGTGGTCACAAAGACTTTTTTAGTAGGGAAAAATTTCATGATTTCTTGGCCAAACTGAGCAGACAAACTAGAGGGCACCACATACAAGGGCTTATGAACCATCCCCAACTCCTTTAATTTAAACCCAGCACCAAGCATGGTCAAGGTCTTTCCTGAACCTACCTCATGAGCTAATAAAGCTCTTTTTTCTTCTACGATTCTTTGAATAGCATTCTCTTGATGAGGACGAAGACTGATGTTTTGTGCCAAGCCATCAATGACTAGATGGCTACCATCATACTCTCGACTAACTGTTCGATTATAAAGACGATTATAGCTTTCCTCAATGACCTGTTGGACTTCTGGATACCGTGAGACAAATTCTTGAAAGAGCTCTTGTAAATGCTGCTCTTTTGCTCTTAGAACAGAGGTTTTTTCCAAATCTGTGATAGTCTTTTTCTTTTCCCCTTCCGTAACAGTCATGGTAATCGTCGGTTGGTTCGAATTAAGTAAATTCTCAAAAATCTTTCTTCCTGTATCATAACGTGACCCACTAACTCCAAGACTACTATCTTTGGCACTTGGATAGCGATAAACAAATGATGTCCTTAAATGAACCTGGCCATCGACAGGATTCACTTCAATGACTTGTTCAACATCTGGCGAAGACAATTCAAATTCACGATTGGTAAAACATTCAAAGGCAAATTTACCATAAACGGATTGAGGAATCCAACGTGACCCTATTTTGAACTCAATATCTGCCAGATGAATCCGTGGAGGGCGAACAGATTCTAACAAATCTAAAGCATGAGACCAGTCAAATTCTTGGTTGTTTTCATCTACTAATAGTTGAACTACTTCTATCTTATTGAGAATATCTCCTGACAAAAACTGGTTCTTAGAAAGATATTTTCTTTCCCCTCTTAAATAACTTTCTGGATCCATTAAAACCTGGTCACCTAACTCATCTAAAATAGCAGCTTGGCTATGTTCGGGATAAATTGATACCATATAGTCTAAATCAACCCCTCTACCATCCGATAAACTGGAGTTTAAGGCATCTAAAGCCGTTGATACTCTTGTAATCACTCTCTCTGGCCTAACCAATGCTTTCTCAAAGGCTAAAGATTTTTTATATTTTACTTTCTGATCTTTAGAATCAATGTATTCATCTTCTAAACTTGCTAGTAAGGAATACTTATCGTCACTATCAAATAAGTTCCGATTGACTGAGGCATTCAAGTATCCAAATTGACTTACAAAGCGGTCATAGTCACGATTCAATTTGCCAAGCAATTCCTGAAAATCTGTTCGACTATAATCTGAATGACGTTGAATTTCAATTAAGGATTGATAGGTCTCTCTCAAATCAACCATGCTCTTAATACGACTAATGTCCTTATCCGATAAGGGACTTTCATAAAAGACAGTTTTTTTGAACAGTCCCTTATATTTCCCTCTTTTACTCGCTTCTTCTGACTTGTAAACATCTAGTGCTTCCTCATCTGTCAAATGAAGTTGCACGTATCGATCTATTTTATGTTCAGACAAAGAACTGTCCCAAGCTTTAAAATCTCCCTTCTCATCTACATAATAACTAATTTCGTCTACTTTTGAACTTTTCCGAATACCATGCGTATCTCGGTAATAAATTTGATTTCCCTCATATCCAAAAGAATAGAGCGCTAAGTCCTCACGTATACGACTTGGGATAGAATTATCCACTTCTTCTTGGATAAAAACAGGTGCTTTCAAAGAATTGTCAATTGGTTTAGGTTCTTCCACATTCTCTAATGCTTCCATAATGTCAGTAGCTAATGTTTCTGATACCCCCTTAACATTGAGGGTTCCTCCATTAAAATTACGTACCTCATATTCACCCAAAACTTGTGTATTGTATTTCCCATCAAAATAAGGATTAATCCAGACACGCTTATCCTCCTCAAAAGAAATAGAGCCATTAAAGACAAGTTCCTCCTCATTAAGATTCTTTGCTTGATCCTTTTGAAAGAAGAGGAGATCTGTGGTAACTCGAGTACCTGCAATCTTTTTAAAAGCCGTATCCGGCAACCGAACTCCCCCTAAAAAATGAGTGTTGGTTTTAATCTCTTGTAAGACATTATCTGTCCGCTTATCCATTGTCCCAATAGATGAGATAATCGACACTTGTCCTCCGTCTCTTACTAAATCAAGTGAGTGTTTGACAAAGTAATCATGAATCATATAAGGTTTATCATAGTTTTTATCGGCAATGCGAAAATTTCCAAACGGAACATTCGTTAAGACTAAATCAAAACTATTATTTTGATAGGGAACTTCTTCAAATCCTCGCACTTCAATATGGACATTTGGATGGAGTTGTTTTGCGATTGCGCCTGTCACACTATCTAATTCAACCCCATAGAGTTCTGATTTAGCTCGTATACTTCTAGGCATAGCCGAAAAGAAGTTCCCAGTCCCCATAGAAGGATCTAATATCCTTCCTCCCTCAAAACCATCATCCAGTAATTTTTGCCAAATCTGGCGAATAATCATTGGGTCTGTATAATAGGCTGTGAGAGAACTTTGTTTCATAGTGGAGTACTCTGATTTACTTACTAAACTCTTAAGAGTTAAACGTTCTGCTTCATACTTTGGATTGAGTTCATCGAAAAATTCATTAGCAAGACCGCCCCAGCCGACATACTTGGCTAGTAGCTCTTGTTCTTCTGGATTCGCTTGTCGTCCCTCTTTTTCTAATCTTTTAACAAGATCAATTGCGGCGATATTCGTTTCAATTTTTTCTCGATTTGTCTTAGGGTAAAAGCCCTCTAAATCATCTGGAAAATCAAAATCTTGAACAGGGACATCCGTCTCTTTTATACCTGAAATTAAAGGTTTTGTTTCCTTATCCTTTTCAATTTCTTCTTCCAGGTAGGAAAACAAATCTATTTCCTGGCTTTCACTTGATGAATCAATCTCAATATCTGAATCTTCTTTTTCAAGTTCTACAAGAGACAATACATGTTCAATCTCTTCCAAACTATTCAAGTATAAGATAGGATTCTCTTCAAATAACTGGTTGGAATCATTGAATAGCTCTAGGCGAACTAAGTCATTTAAGTATGCATTTTCAATCGAAACCAACTGAAATACTTGTCCTTTATAACTTACTTGTGAACCGATTGGATATTCCCTCAAAGCTTCTTCTACAATTTTATCGACATTAGAAAAGGAGTTCGTTTCTTCCGTTTCCTGTTCAATATCACTTGAAGGAGATAAGGATTCCTCTACTTGCTTAGACTTTTCGCTTCTAGCTTTTACATCATCAAAATGAGTAATAATCTTCAGCTTTTGTGTCAGTGGGAGTTGTTGGTAGTTTTCTTCATGATGGACAAGATCCGTAACGGTATCTAAAGTAGCCATCAATTCAGAACCCAAATAGGCTAGAACATCTCCCTCTTTTTCTTCAAAATGAATCTCAAGAACCTCTTTTTTAAGCTCTTTTGAGTCAACCATTAGAAGAAATTCCTCTATATCTCTACTAACACGGTCAGATAGATTATTCGCAACCCGATAGACATTGACTAAATTGACATCCTGATTCTGATGAAATACAAGCTCACTTAATGGTTCTAACTTATCTTTTTCAGACTGGATGTAAAATCGAGTGGAAAGGTTATAGATTGCGACTTCTAGCACCAAGTTTTTCTCAAAATTACTTAATTGAGATAATTTACCTAGACCTGCTTGTCCAAAATTTCTTGTGTAACTTTCTAAATCTTGGTCATTATTTTCAGAACTAGCCTCTAGGAAAGAAACAATATCTTGATGAAACGAATAGACATGAGGTATCTCTTCTATCTTACCCTCTTCAGCCAAAAAACTCTCTACCAAGTCCTGCCATTTCTCATCAAAATGTTGCGCTTGATATCGAAGAAATAGGTCCATTTTCTCCCTATCTTTTGGAATTGTTCCACGAAACATAGCCAATAATTGCATTACTTCCATACTCGCTCCTTTCATCTATACGAAAATAGGAGAATCACATGATTCCCCTACAACTCTATCTCCATTTCAACCTCTTGAGGACTGGTTTCTAAATCACTAGACAAAAGAGAAACGGCATCTGTTCTCATGTAGTAAGTATATAAGTCTTCAAGGTCTTGTTCGTTTTCAATCCCTGTTTCAATACTAATAAGAGCCTGTATAAATTCCTTGTAGTGACTCTCCATCATATCTGAAATCTTTTGTTTCATTTCCATAAATACTGAAGATGGTTCAGTTATACTTGTTTGGTCTATGTCTTGTAAATCCTTTTCTAAGGGATTGCTTCCTTCTTCTACTTCCACTAAATCTGAACGACCATCACCATCAGAATCTGCGCTAAGAGGATTGGTTCCTAGCGCTAATTCTTGAGCATCAGTTAGTCCATCTTGATCCGAATCACGTTGATAAATGGCTTCCATATACTTCCTTCTTTCCTAGTTAATCTTTTTTCACTCCAATCCTACCAAATATTCCTTGAAAGAAGTATCACAACAAAAAAGAGAACGAGCCAAAACCTCGTTCTCCTTAAAATGATAAAACGTTACGATCAAAGTAAAAAAGATGACTTACAGAACCTGTAAGCCAACTAGTCAGTCGGTTTATTCTGATGTCTGCCACCGCTTGGCCCTTACGTCCAAGATTGCTATCGGATTTCGTTCTGGTGTCCGCCACCGCTTGGACCTTATGTCCAAGATTACTATCAGATTGACCATGAGCCAACCACTCATTTATAGACATATTGTATCTTTAAATAGCTACAAACGCAAGAGAAAAACTTATTTTGGATTTATAAACATACACTATCTTCAGATTGAACTTTTGTTCAAAATAAGCTATAATGAATTTAAGTAGAAACAGGAGGTAGAACAAATGGCTACAATCAGTTTAACACGTGATATAAAACTAACAAACGAAGATGCTCTAAAAATTCTTAATCATAAACCATCTAAAAAGCTACAAGCCGTCTTGAAATCTATTGAATCACAGGACGCTACCGCTCCAACGAAAAATAAACTCATTTCAAAGTATCTGTAAGATGACAATTCAAGTAACACCACTTAAGCAATATCTTGAAAATATTCAAGTGCTAGCCCCTGATAAAACTGAGAAACAAGTTCAGGATCTATTTAAAACTATCATTTTAGAAAATGTTGATTTCAACGGTAATGAAGAGATGTTGACTTATCTATCTGATAAAGCCCCCAATTTTGAAAAACAACATCGTTCTCGTAATTTTATCGTTGAAGAAACTGAAACAAATAACATCATAGGATTCTTTAGTTTATCTCTCAAAGTTGTTGATATTTCTGATTTAGAGAAATCTTTAAAAAAGAAACTCGTCCTAAAAGGGAAAAGTCCCAAAAATATTGATTATCTACCTGTGTTACTTATCGGTCAATTCGGCAAAAACACAAAGCTAAATAAATTATCAGGACAAGAGTTATTTGAAATTGTAATTCAAAAAATTGAAGAATTTCGAGCAATTGTAGGAACTCAGATGGTATTTTTAGATAGTATCAATCATCCTAAAGTCATTCAATTTTATGAACAGTTCGGATTTGTTGCTTACAGTCAATTGATTAAAGACGATCATCAAGTAAGTTATCAGCCTATGGCATTAAATATGTCACTCTATAAAAAATAAGAATCATGTCACCTAAACTGATGACATGATTTTTTTATTTCGTTGTATAGGCAAAACTAATGGCACTATCTGCTTGAGAGATTTTTCTAAAGGTATAGTTAGGATTACCCCCATAGTTTGTCTCAGACACAAGGAAAGAACCATCATCATATACTTTCTATAGCGATAGGTAAAACTTTGATACTATCTCCATCTTTTCCCCCGCTTCACACCGTGCATGCGACTTTCACCGCACACGGCGTTCCATCAATAGTGTATTATCACGATTTTGCTTTATCGTGCTGTATTAATATGATTAACATAATTGTTCTAAGTTCAAATTTTCTTTCAATAATGGTGAATTTCCTGCAAGTTCGCGCAACTGATTTAATTTGGTCAGTCCTGTATCACTCAAATTCAAAAGCTGAAAGAGATTTTTGATAACCTTCTCATTTGTTGCGTGAATCAGGCGATGAATATCTCGTCCAACAATGATAAGGTTCCTATAAGAGTCATCCTTTGTTTCTAACCACGGTCTCTTATGGTGACAATGAATATCATCCATATCCAATTCCTGACCGGTTACAGCACATTTCCCTTTTTGAGCTACAAATAAAGAAATTCGATTATCATTGTATTCAACTGTTGCACGCTTATTTATAATTGAGTGTTCTCTCAGCCATTTTAATTTCCATGTTTCAACAGATTCCTGTTGTTTATGAATCAATTTTCTCCCCTCGGGAGTATACCTATTCAGATTCTTATTTCTTCCTTTTAGTGTTCTCGTCTTGACATAGCTAATTGGAAGAATTGGATAACCCATTAAGTACCGAATGTTTTGAGATTGGAGGTAGGGGAGAAGTCCTTTATCTTTTCCCTTGTATTCTCCTATTTTTGTCAGACCTTTCGCCTGCAATCGATTTTTAAAAGAGAGATAAAGCTGATAATGAATTTCTTCTAAATCCTTACTCACATGTGTTGCCATACTATAATAGTTATGAATACCGATAACCATACTATTATACTTCTGTATTTCACGAATAATTGTTTCTTTAGCACCTTTAATTTGTATCAATTTCATCTGTTGTTTCAGTTGATGTTTAATACGTTTCTTGGCTTTTGATGCAATATGAGAGAAACAAACCAAACGATTATTCTTAGAAACTAGCTTTAAAGTAATCCCAAGGAATTCACTGCTTTTCTTTCTCAGATTGGTAATTTGAGATTTTTCCTCTGAAATAGGGAGGTTAAGTCGTTCTTTTAACCACAATTTTACAGCCTTAAATGTTCGCTCTGCCTCATTCCTATTTCGACAAAAGATTTTAAAATCATCCGCATATCGGACAATATAAACTTCTTTTAGCGTCGTTGAAGTTCGTAGCTTTCTGTAAACATGTGACTTGTGTCTTGTTCCCTTGGAATTATATTGAGGAACTAATTCCTTACAATCTCTTTCTTCCCATTGTCGTCCTATCCACCAATCAAATTCATTGAGATTGATATTGGCAAGTAGTGGAGATAAGATACCTCCTTGTGGTGTGCCCTTAGTTGGATATGTCACTTTTCCATTCGGAAGAACAATTGGTGCTTTTAACATTTTTCGAATAATCACTAGAAGTTGTTTGTCCCTGATACCTAATGTCCAGATTTGACGCATTAACTTAGTATGATTCACTTCATCAAAAAAGCCTTTAATATCAACGTCAACGACATAAGTCATATGACTTTTATTCATACGATACATACAGTCCATAATAGCGTTATCAGCCGACCTTAAGGGTCTAAATCCATAACTGTGTTTGTAAAATTTCGCTTCACAGATTGGATCCAACACTTGTAAAATACACTGTTGGGCCACTCTGTCCCACATCGAGGGAATGCCAAGTGGTCGTTTCTTCCCATTTGGCTTAGGAATCTCTACTCTTCTGACTTTTCTGGGTCTATAATATTGAAATCTTCTTTGAACTTTAGAGATAAAGTCTTCTTGGGTCAGATTTTCTAAATCTTTAATGGTAACACCATCTACTCCTTCGGTTTGACTACCACCATTCCGCTTTATGGTACGATAAGCGAGCAGTATATTCTCGGGAGATATGATAATGTTCATTAAGTTCTTAAAACTGAATCCCTTTTGACTTTTGGAATATAAATCATCAAAAATCTCGGTCATGCCATAGTATTCCGCATACCTTAGTTTTTGATGTTTTAATAGTTTGTCATCATTTTTTGGTTTCGTCATGGTCTATCACTCCTCTCTTTGGATTCGTGACCTTTTATGTCTTACAAGAATCCATGAAATGATAAAGTTCATAACAATACACTATTGACTAGTGGCTGTTCCTCCAGTATCATTACAACACTTTCAAAGGTCGTGCCACCACTCTCACTAGAGATTAAGGAAAGTTATGATTTTCTTTCCAATGTTTCTCTGGTTGTGCAACCTCCACATCTCTAGCTTTCGACGTTCCCTTATCTTTATCAATACTAAACTTAGGTGCCTAGCTATACCCCTTCAACTTTGATATGCCTGTAACATAACAAGGAATTTCATATCGTCGATTCTTACTCTTCCTCAAGTTGAAACAACTTACGTTGTTATACGCATTTCTACGTACTCGCCTTCGGAGCGTACATTCGCTGGTTCGTCAGTGCTCATGCACATTCTCACCCTATTTAGTTTTTAATGACTCCCGACCTATCAGATACATATTCCACCTCTGGAACACTTTCGATTCTTAAGTCCTTAAGAATGACGGTATCTTTCAGCCGACTTCACCGAGCTTCATACCTTTACCTTTGCACAAGATAAACGCATGTCGGAGTATTAGAGAAATCGTTTCAGGGCGTTACCCCTTCATTCCAATTTTCAAGATAAGAGTTCTCCATTCTATTCAAATTTAACCTGATTATCAGGTTGATTTTTCAAGAACGTGTCTAACCTTTTCAGTTAGAAACGTCTCGCACCGACAAAAGCCACATGACCATAGTCTGCTGGTGTCCCATGTGTACCTCCTACAAAAGAAACAATGGCACCTGCTCTTGGTGTGGAACCCGTTTCTCCTCCAAGACTTGAAGCTGTCGCAACCCAGTCTTGACCATTTCCCATGGTATTAATGATTGAAATCTTTTCTACATTTCTACCTTTTAATTTTAAGCCTAACTGGTTCATACGAGCCGCAACACCCCATGTACATTGTCCATAGGCATAGGCCATACCATCTCCACCACCAGGAACAGAATGATCATACAAGTCTCCACGAACCCCTTCAAGGGATTGCGGGTCACTTTTTGCCTGTCCTCCATTTGTTTGGCTGAAGCCTTTTTCAATTTGGTAATACCATTCCGTTGCTCTGGTTTGTCTTTCCAGTAGTTTGTCACCAGAATTTCCCTCCCAATAGGTAAGGAAGAGTTGGGCCAGATTGGCTGCACTGCCCGTATTTTTAAAGAAATCCTTTAACCAACTTTGATAGTAAGGACTATCCCCATGAAGCATAAAATCAAGTTGGAGGTCTAAATCATACCACTTCTTATTTTTGCTATGTGCATAATTCAATAAAGCTGTATGACGTGTTGAACCATCTGCAGTATCCGTCCATTGCCCTAAACCTAGACCTCTATGAAGAATATTAGGATAAGCACCACTATAAATGGCTGGTCCTCCAATCGCTAACCAGCTTTCATCATCCCATGAGGAATCGGTAGCTCCAACTGGAGGAGATAAATAATCTCCCTCAGCTCGTTTAGGATTGATAGAAGACTCTACCGACCAATTTCCTAAAATAGCCGCAATGGCTTGGGGACTTGCCCCTTGAGATTTCAAAAACTCATAAATATGTTTTGCTCGTTCAAACTCATCTCCACCAAACTGACCAATGGCAGGTAAGATAGTTGTCTGAAGTTGAATGACTTTTGGAAAATAAAATTGCGGATTGACATACACCAATTTTTCTTTCTTGTTCTTATACTTTTGATAGGAAACTTTCAAACCTGTATCATCTGGTGTTTCACCAATAACATCACCCGTTAGGACTCTTGTCCCCTCAATCGCACGGCCATTATGAATAGAATGCAAAGTCAATCGACTCTCATTCTCTCCTTTTCCGTTAGTGAGAATAACATCATCTCCATCTAGAGATACAACTCCATCCATTGGTGCGACAATCGTTTGGTGAGCCTTCGCTTCTAATAGAATGTACTCCTGAAGAGTAGGTTTTCCGTCTAAATCATAGTATCCATAACGATAAGTCATGGTTAAACTATCTTCGTTGCTTTTCCCCTCAAATGGATTGTCCAATTCCTGCATAGAAGCATACACACCCTCTTCTTTTAGTTCCTTCATTTCCTCTTGATCATCTTTCGATAGTTTATACTTAGGAGTTTCATAAAGGTCTTGCATTGATTTCAAATCTTCCCCATCGTTTAAATCATGCCACAAAGTAGATAGATAATCCTTGTAAGTTTCTGAACTAAATAAGTGAACTGGTTTGTGTAACTCATAGTCATGGAATTTAAAGTTCATATAGCCCATCACATCATCAACTTTTGTGTAATAAGTAATTCCTTTGTCATTTGTGCGAGTATGTTCTGCGTCTTCCCAAGTTAGGTGGGTATAAGCTTTTGTTAATTCAAATTCATCTTGTTGAATCAAACTAGCAGATGAAAATCCTAAAAAGAAGCTCATCATAAGTAAAAGAAGAAAGACTATTCCTCCAACTATCCAGGTTACAGGATTTCCAGCCGCAAATGTAAAGAAGGAAAAGGCTGCTTTTAATTTTTGATAGATATTTCGGACACTTGTAAGACCTTGTTTCTTTATTTTTCGAAACCGATTTTTAAAGGAACTTGGATTATCTTTCGCTAGTTTCCATCCTTTTCCATCCTTAAAATGATGGTATCGCTCTTTTGTGTTTGTCAGTCTTTTCTTGGTAAAACGACCTGTTGCTTGTCCTGTTTTGACACTAGCTTTCCCAAGATTGTAAGAAAGCCGACTGTAGCGTTTCCCTTTTCTAATGGTCTCTTGAAGTGTGCGATAGCCTTCTAAATCTTCATTTTCTGAAGCTAACTCTCCACCTTCACGTCCAAGGACATAAAGAAAAGTTTTGGCTTTCCTACTGACTTTTTTGGACTTATAGGCTTGTTTAGTAGATTTTAGATTCTCTTTTGCGGCCTTGACTTCTTTCTTAGCTTTTAATTCTTCTAAACTCTTCCCTTGAAAGAAAAAATTAGATTTTGCTTTCGATTCCTGACCGTAGAGAAATTTTTGATTGGTTTTTCTTTCTTTACGACTCTCTTTTCTTTCTTCTTTTGCTTCTACCTTAGCTTCCTTAAATTGCTTCTTGGCTATTTTCAATCGTTTCCTAGCATGAGGCAACCGTCTGTCTCTTAATTCTTTCCGATTCAAAAGAGATGGAGGACTATTTTGAAGAATATGATTGTAGTCTTCATTTGCTTGTTTTACTCTCTCCTTTGAAGCTTCTCTCATCTCCTCTAGCTTTTCTTTTATCTCTTTTTTCCATGCTTTTTCATCCAGTACAGCGGAATCTTTTTTCTGTTTCTTCACTTCCTTCTTTCCTTGTTTCAAGAATTTCTTCTCATCTTTTAGACTTCTTCTAAATGCCTTTCGGGCACGTATAATTTCTCTTTTATCCTTCATTTACCTTCCCCTTAATTAGAAGCCATTTTATCAGGATCCGTACTCATGATATCAAACAATTGAGTACCTTGAGGAATCTTATTTTTAAAGGGAACGACAACGGAACCAGCTTTTATCAGTCCTGCCCCTTTTTCTGGATTGACTAGGTATTTTTCGAGTTCTTTTGACAAGCCTAAGAGTTGAACCAGTTCTTCTCGGTCATTTTTTGCTTGCTTGAGAAGAATCATAAATTCGCTATTTGCAATAATTCGTCTACCATTTGGATCTAACAATAAGGTTTCGACGTTTTGAGTTATTCCAGTCGGACTGGCTCCATATTTTCTGACACGACTCCACAATTTAAAGAAGAAATCACTGGCATATTTATCTAGTAAGAGAAGCTGCATTTCATCAAAATAAATCTAGGTCTTCTTCCCTAATTTTTGGTTCCGAACAACACGATTCCATATCTGATCAAAAACCACCATAAGGGCAATTTGTTTCAGCTCATCTCCTAACTTCTTAACGTTATAAATCAAGAAATTAGATCCTGTCTGAATATTGGTCTTATGAGAAAAAATATCAAGAGAACCTTCGACATACAGTTCCATATCAAGCGCCAAATTCTGCGCTTCTTCTTCTGGTTGTTGGCTCAAGACAAAGACCCATTCTTCCAAAGAAGGCTCTTTAAATGACTGATAGGTGAGTCTCGTAACTCGGTCGATAATCGATTTTTCTCTTCCATCCATTTTCCTATCTAATAACTTGCCGATAAAGGATAAAAGAAATTCTGATTTTACCTTTACAGGATCCTCATCCATATTTTCTTCAGACAAGTCAAGGACATTGAGATAAGTTTGGGAATCGGGCGCAATATCAATCATTTCTCCCCCAAAAGCCCGTCCAATGACACTGTACTCTGCTTCTGGATCCACAATGATAATTTCAGTATTTTCACCAGATTCTTTGATTTTGGTCGTGATAATCTCATGCTTGGTTGCCATGCCTTTCCCAGCTCCAGATGTCCCTAAAATCAGACCAGACGGTGTATTTAATAGGCTTCGATCAATAGTAATAATATTGCTTGAGATTTGATTAATACCATAATATTTCCCACTACGGTCTTGTAAGTCTACTGAAGTCCAAGGAGAGTTCACTGCTATATTGGACGTTAATAAACTCCGTGATACCCCCTCTAAAAAATCACAACCAAATGGCAGCAAACTATTAAAGGCTGCTTCTTGCATATATGGAAGTTTATCAATCATTAGGTCATTTGAGCCGGCCACTTGTTGAATAGTGTCTAGGGCTTGTTTGAGCTCTTCTTCATCCTGACCAAAAACACCAATCAAGAAGACGGTTTGAAACAGTTTATCTCCTGTCTCGGTCATGGTTTTTAAGAGTTCCTCAGCTTCATCGATATTGCTTTCTAAAACATGGCCTACTTTTTCCAAATAGATACCTGTACGAGCTAGTTTTTGTTGTTCCCCAATCTTTTGGGATTCCATCAAGGTCTTCTTTGTTCGTAGTTTCTTCATGGCATCTGCCTTAGTCGAACTTTGAGCATGGAGGCTTACAATCAATTCCAAATCTCCTTGCATGAGGTCTCGGATAAACTGATCTCCTAATTCCATGCCGTAGTCTCTCACATAGACAATCTGTAATAAGCGGTCATTGATTTGTAGGTAATTCTTGTTTTTAAAATCCAAGAGATTAGGCGCTATGAAGTGACGAGTTGTCTGACCAGATCTCGTTAAATCACGGTAAGAAAAAGGAAGATGGTGTTCTCCTCTAAGCATATCCGCCAACAAGTTCACACGTTCTTCTCCAGCCAAGGATTCAAATCGTGCATCAATTTCTGAGAAACCACTCTTGAAATATTCGCCTATTTGAGACAAGGAACGATAGGCTTGTTTGGGATTAGAATCCTTTCTACCAAAGCTAATCAGTTTCACAGCTGAAAAATTATTTTCACCACTGTCTAAATTCTGATTCATCATCCGATTCAATTCTTTACGATAGCTATCATACCCATCTTCTTTTTCCTCATACAAAACACTTTGTCTAAACTTTTCTAAATTCAATCTTTTATTAAAGATAGTCAATTGGAAGTTGGTTTGGTCGTCTAGGGAGTTAATCAAATCAGAATACTTCTCAATGATTGCTCCCTTATCTTCTAAACCAACGGTCTGGTAATTGACATCACCAAGTAAATAGCTTTGTGAGAAATAATCTTCTTTCACCTGCATCAGACCATTTTGATACAGGGCTTGATAAGAAAGAGTATTAGCCGTTGATGGTAACACTTCCTCTTTTTTCCCTTTAAATTCTTCCTTTTTATTAGTCATTGAAATTTTTTGTTTCTTTAATGTATTTGATTTTCTTTTCATATTCAGATCCTTTCTTTCCTGTAATTGTGCGTAGGGGAACCGTTAATTCAAAATGAAGACGGTATTTCAAATAATGTTCAAAATATAAATCATTGGGTTTATAGACTCCAAAAAGCATGAGGGGGATGGTAAAAGCAAACACAAAACCGTAAACAAACCAATCTCCAAATTGCCAGAAAAAGAGATTCAAGCCCAAAACAATAATTGTGACAATAAAGGCTGGTAAAACAAAGATGATTTGTCTTGTGGTGAAACCTAACCAAGCCCTGTGTTGGTATTTTGAGATGTCTTTAAAGACACGTGTATTCATGACTTTCCTTTCTAAAAAGGCTAAGAAGCAATCACTTCCTAGCCTTTATCTAATTACATACCTAAAATTGAGCGAGCCGTACGTTGAGAACCAACGAGGGCAATAATCAATAAGATAGCTTGTACCAAACTACCAAACATAATCGCAAGTGATTGCAGGACTCCTGCACCATTTGAAACAGCTATTTTCCCAGCAGATTCAAATAAAGGAACAAGCGAAACAATCAGAAAAATGAGAACCCCTTGTACCGCATAGACCATAATATTTTTTAAATAGCCAATACCAATAGATTTCCATTCATCACTTAAAAATGTTGGAATCGTAAGAGGGGCAAATGGAATCATAAGGTAGAGTTGAATAAATCGAATAGATACCAACAGATTAACCATGGCTGCACTTACTATTCGAACAAGCCAAATGAGAAGGGCGAAAAAGCCCACAATCATCCGGCCAATAAATCCTGACCCCTTTAATCCAGAGATTGTATCATACTTTGCCCCTCCGTGAGCCACAATCGAAGCCACTTGTTCAATGGCGTGACTCGCAATCCCAATGATGGCTTCTACAATAACGGTAGTGTTGGTAATTACAACTGCGACCATAATATAACTAATCAACATCGGGGCCAATGCTTCAAAGGTCATCGCTCCACCAGAGTTAGCAATTTTCTTAGCCATCTTCGAAAATTCTAGGATGAGAACAACTGATAAAATCGCAACTCCAAGAGGTTGCATAACACTTTTAGTAATACTAGACATATAAGTCCAAACAGTTGGATTGTAGCTAGATAGAGATTTAATGAGATCTACCGTAGATTGTAAATCTACATTAAATCCTTCAAATAAATTTTCAGCTGATATTTTTTCAGATGCAAGGTAAACAAAGGGTGAGACTAAACTAAGATTCATATCATTGTTTATCCTCCTAAATTGAAATCTGGGTTACAAAGGCTCCAGCAGCCCCGACCATAACACCACCGACAATTTCAAGGATGGCATTCCGAACACCTGGTCCACCATCTTTAATGTTGGTTGCAAGATTGACAATCCCCACAACAACGAGAAAGGCACCAACCGCAATCAATCCCTTCTGTAACAAAGACATAGCTTGTGCAAACATGGCACTTGCGTCTACTCCATAAACAAAACCTTTAAAATGCGTAATCATCTATTTCCTCTTTTCTATTTTTATTTTAAACTAGATTCAAAAGTTAAATCACGAATTCTAAGGCCGTCAAGATGATTTTCTTGTCTTTGATTCAAAGGATTGATTTGATAGTTCCACCACCGTTCATCGGTTTCTTGATTGGCTAGGTATTTCCAGTTTGGATGCTTAGTGGAATTGTACTTTTTGCTTTTAAAGACAGGCATATTGGCAATTCGAACCAAGCATTCATGCCGTTTCATATTTCCGACTTCATCAGGTGTCATTAAATCACGAGCAATCTTTTGATGAGAAAGGGATCCTGAACCTGTCTGGCCAAAGGAACGACTAGTATTTCGAACATCAATGGTTTGTTTACCGAGTAAGCCACTCATAAATTTAAAGGTATCTTCATCATTACCACCTAAGTAGACTAAGCTATCACAGTTCCCCAAAATGGTTTTCCAAGCTTCTTTTTCTTTATATAGCCCTTGAAGTTGGGCAATATTTTGTAGAATAGGAACGAGACTCATATTCCGAGAACGGACTGTTGAGGTTTGTTCAGCAAAATCTGGGATTTCTCCGATATTTGCGAACTCATCTAAGTAAACTCTCACATGAAGAGGCAATTGCCCCTTAAAATCAATATCTGCTTGTCTTGTTAGGGTTTGAAATACGGTTGAAAAAAAGAGGGCTGAAAGAAAGCGAAAGGTACTATCGTTATCTGGGATAACTAGGTAAACCATTGATTTTTCCTTGCCCCATGTCTTCATATCAAGAGTATCTCTTTTGGTCAAATCCATGACACTTTGAATATTGAAGAGGGCAAATTTAGCAGTGGTTACAGCTATAACAGAATCCAGAGTCTTATCCTTATAATTTTGGAAATCTGCCCAATTTCGCATGGTAAAATTTTCAGTCCCATACTTTTTAGCATAATTTTCAAATAGAATTTCTAAGACACTTTTTTCTTGGTTTTCACCCTTGGATAAGTGTTTAATGAGTTTTGAGATTTCAGCAAAACTTGGATAACGCCCTCGTTTTTTTCGCTCTTCCACTTCTTTTTTTTGACGTTTCAACAAGTTTTGATATTCTTTTTGACTTAAACGACTTTCTTCTATGAGCTGTTCTCTTGTTTTGGGTGGATTATAGAAATCGACCAAGTAAGAGGCTAAAGCACGGACTAAAGTCATAGTAGCCTCATCCCAAAATGGATCACTACGGGAGCCAGAGCCTTTGGTGTTATTAAAATAAACCGTCAGCATGCGATTCAAATCATTTTCTGTCTCTATATAGCGAAAGGGATTGAAGCCATCTGAGTTCTTCATATTGACTAAATCTAGCACCTTTACTTGGTAGTCATGTTCTAAAAAGAGTTTGCCTGTTTTTTCGGCCAAGTGATCTTTAGGATCCACTACAATATTAGAACTATTCATTTGAATCAGATTGGGTTTCACAAAGCGAAATGTCTTCCCACTTCCTGAACCTCCAATCACCGCAATATTCTTATTCCTATCGTATTGGGCTGGTTTTTTATCTAATAATGTCAGACGAACATCTTGTGCTAAGATCGTATCATGAGAAAATTCCTTACCGTAAAAGAGCTTCTTTTCTTTTAGAGTTCCAAAACGGGCGCTCCCGTATTCTACCCCTTCTCGGTATTGTTTTTTGCCAGTCTCTAAATAAAGATAAACCAGCAACATCATCAGAAAGCCTAGTAGAAAAAAAGCACTTGATTTTCCAGTAAAGGAAACATTCCATGGCGACTGAAGAACTTCATCTTGACCTTCCATCAGAAGATGAGTCCATTTATCTAGTGTATTTCCAGTATAGGAATCATACAAAAGCGTCAAACGATGAAAAAGATAGCCTAGTAAGATACCTAACAATGAGAATAGTAGGAATTTCTTTCCACTGTACATCATCTCACCATCTCTTTCTGTTTGACGGCTCCTTCTTGTCTAAAGGTAATTTGGGATTTAGCCTCATCAATTGCATCGTCTAATGACTTATCCATGGTAAAATCAGCTAATTTCTCCGGATCATTAACCATTTTTTCTAACAGATGGTCTAAATGATTGTCTAGAATCGAACGGTCTTTCGTGTAGAAATGCAGAGAATCCCCTTGCCAAGCGATGGCTAAAGGAATCTCTTCTTTTTCTAAAAAGGCTTTAAATTTCTCTATATCAATTGGTTTGTCTAAAAAATCTTTTTTCAGATTAATCGTATCAATCGAATAAGGAGATTGTAGCAATTCTTCTAATTTCTGCACTCCTATCTTATAGGCGGAATCCTGTGCTAAAGCCTGACGTCTAGACCATTCTAGAATCTTTAAAAGACTTTTGACAGTAAATAAAAGACTACGCTCTGCATATTGAACTGCCATTCGTTCCTGTTGTTCAGAGGACATCTGATGCCTCCTTCTTAACAAATAGCAGCTTTCCTTCTTTATAACGATAAGCTATCAATTTCTGACGTTGCTTAATCGACTTGACAACCTTCAGTAGATCTCTCGAATAAGGTTCTCGAAGAGTAACTTCTACTGCTTTCCCATCAACGATACCAACGCGTTTAAATTCAATGTAGTCTTTTTTGAGATGTCCTAAGCCCATACCAAAGGGAAAGTGATGAATCAATTGGATGGTACAACCACCTTTATTTCCCATTTGTTTCAAATCATACAAGTTTACTACTTTCATGATTAACTCCTTTATCTAGTTTGTCGCATCGTTTAAGTCTGGTAACGATAAACTCCGTGTCTGTTAGAAAATTCTCACACACGTCTTGTGCCAGTTGCCCTTCACAGGGAAATACTCTCAGTCCCTACTTACACAGGCACGCTAATCAAGACGGAGTGGATTCAATTTTCAAAGAACAGGTAGCTTTATTATAGATAAGAGTAGTTGAAATTTTTATCACATTTTTTATTTTTCTGTAGAGCTAAATTCATACTAAACAAAGATTTTGAAATAAAAGACTAACATTGTTACATAACGTTAGCATTTCATTTCCCTAAAATAAGCTAATTTTGTCTAAAAAAGCAGCAAACTATAAACTAGTAGGTTCCACACCAAATGTAGACCCATACTTCCCCAAAAGTCAGATTGATAGCGCACCATCCCTAAAAACATCCCAAGTGAAACATATAAACACCAAGCTAGAATGGTTCCTGGATGATGTACTAAGGCAAATAAAACACTTGTCAAAGCAACTCGAATATCTAATTTTCTGACCAAGTTCCATAAAATTTCTCTATACAGAAATTCTTCAACCATACTCGCATTGATTAAGAACAATAAAAATGAAAACCAAGGAACTTGATGTTGAAGGCCAATTAAGTTTGCTTGATTCGTGCTTCCTTGAGCATGAATCAGACTAAAACATAGACTTATAATCAGTAGGCTAACGAATCCAATACCAAGCCATTTCATCCTAGTTTTCATATTGACCTTGACCACTTGTTTTCGTTGACCATACATCCATAAAAAAGAAATGAGAGACGCACCATAGAGAACCTGTAGTATAGTTAACTCACCGATACAAAGCAATTTCAGTAAGTATAGGGATACCAATAGGACATTTACTTGTTGGAATATATAAACTGGAATTATTCTTCTCATAGTTACCTCCGAAATAAATCTTCATAATCTAAATCTAATACCTGCACAATCCTTTCTACCCATGGACTTTGAGGCATTCGTTGTTCCATCTTGTAGTGACGAATCTTTTGATACAAACGATTCAATTCACTTGGATAGTGAAATTCTCCCGCAAACATTTTCCTGGTTAACTCAATCCAGCTGATATTTCTTTCAGCCAAAATAATGGACAAATTCTCCCAAAATCGTTCAGCCATATTGCTTCTCCTTTAACTAGATAAATAATGTGTTTGTTCCATGTAAATCAATTGTTTCGTATCTCTTGGCAATAGAGCTCTAGCCTCTTCCAAATTCAAATTTGGATAAACTCGCTTGTTTGAAACCGCAAGTGGAAGTCTGATGGTTAGGTCAGGATTTTTTAATATCATCTCAATGAAATCCGTTAATCTTAGATTGTCACGGTTCTTAAATCGTAATAAATTGGGAGATAAAAACTCAAAACAATCTGAAGAATAGCTCATCATCTCAATTAATTTGTCCTTTGTTATTTCAGAAATCGAATGACAAGATACCTCTATTCCGTAGTTTTGAAAGAAATCTAAAAGAAGTTGATTTCTATGGTTATTTTTACTTAGATAGAGATCAATCATGGGAGACCTCCCAAAGATTCGGTTCCATTTGATATTCTGAGACGATTAAGGAATCTAATAACTTTGAGAAGTTAATCGATTTCTTGTCTTCATCATAAGCTTTTACAGTTACTTGGGTTGTAAGTATTCCCTCTTTTCCCTCGGCTCGATAGCCTTGTCCATATAAAACAAAAACAAGATTTTGATTATCATCTACAAAGGCATCAACTCCGTTCTTTATATCCTGACTTTCAAGGAATTCCATAATGTTTTGAAGATAGGATTCATAAAATAGTGGGTAATTATGTTTTTTATGGTAATCATCTAAAAATGTCACCTCAAACTCACATGGATAATTGGGTATCAAAAATATTTGTTCATCCAGCTGTTTGATTTCTGCAGCATGTAATTCTGTTTCTAATTCATCACAATCTAGTATTGACTCTTTATTTAAAGCTTTCATCTTTTTCCTCTATTTCTTTTAATTTCTTTGCGATTGCAGCAATCACAGGAACGGTTACACTATTACCAGCTTGTTTATAGAGCTGACTATTACTAGAGACTTTTCTAGCAGCTTCAAAAGCCCAATCAGGAAAGCCTTGTAGGCGAAAACACTCTTTAGGAGTGATTCGTCGTATTCTCAAACGGTAAAATTGTCCATCTATTAAAACACCAGCTACATGGTAAACTTGCTTATCTTCTCCTTCATAGCTAGCCACTACTACTCCCATTTGACCACTAGTTGTTAAAGTATTCGCTATACCTTTTCCAACTCTACCACGCCGATACTGTGAACTTGGTCTTTCCAAATTGATTGAATCTCCAATCTCTGCTTGAGCATATCCTTTTTTAGTTGCCTCCCGGACTTTTAGAAATTGGATTGGTTCTGGAATCAGTATTTTGGGAATTTTATCGCCTCCTTGCATCGTAGTCAGTGTTGGAGATAAGCCCTCGCTTCCATATACGCGACCTGTCTCCTTAAAGCTAGTCGGTAAATCTCCAACAACGACAATACCATGACGATCCTGAGTATTTAAAGTAAACATCGACTCTTGGTTTTCCTTAAAGCGTCTCCCATTTTGTCTCTTGTCTAATCTGTCTGGTGTCATACAAGGAATCGCAACCTTGAATCCTTCACCTTTTCCACGAACTAAGGTTGGCGCTAGCCCTTCTGAATAATAGACTTTACCGCTCATTCCACTTTTTGATGGATTCAAATTCCCTAGTGTTTTTAAAGTCTCAGAGTTAGTTGTTTGACCTTCTCGTCTGAAAGGAAATAAGAGTCTGGTACCTTTCTTTCTAGAATGTCCGATAATAAACACCCTCTCTCTGTTTTGGGGAACGCCAAAATCCTTACTGTTAAGCACCTGCCACTCAACATCAAACCCCAACTCATCAAGTGTGGTAAGGATTGTGGTGAACGTCCGTCCCTTATCGTGATTGAGTAAGCCTTTAACATTTTCAAGAAAAAGAAAACGTGGTTGGATTTGCTTGGCCGCCCGAGCAATTTCAAAGAACAAAGTTCCTCTAGTATCTTCAAATCCCAATCGTCTTCCTGCGATTGAAAATGCTTGACAAGGGAATCCCCCACAGATGATATCGACTTTCCCTCTAAGTTTTTTAAATTCGTCATCTGAAACATCTCGTATGTCATGAAATTCTATTTCTCCTTCCGTTTGAAAAATGGATTTATAAGATTCTCTAGCAAATTTATCAATCTCACAAAATCCAATACACTCGTGTCCGACACTTTCCATTCCAAGGCGAAATCCTCCGATACCTGAAAATAAATCAATAAATCTCATTTCTTTATCACCCCTTTCTGATCGACTATCAATGTCCAAAGTGTCACACCACTTGAAATTAAAATGAGCATAACTAATATCCACTCGATTGGCGACATTTTAACCACCTCCTTTTCTAACACGGTTATTCCAAACGGAATATAGGCCATTAAACACAAATTCAGCAAGTACTTCCGCACGTCTCACAAAGCGAACATTGTCAAGAGCATACTGATAGATTCTCTCGAAATCAGTCATAGCAATTTCACTGGCTGTTTCAGAAAAACCTTCTCGTCTAAATTGTTCTTGTACCAATCCCCAAATATAATCTCGATCATATTTTGTGACCTTTTCTACTTTTCTTCTCAAGATAGGTTGAGTATTCCTCTCCTCCTCATCCCCAATAAATAAAGAATCAGTCTCACTATATTTAGTCTCACTAACTTCAGTCTCACTAGGGGCTGAATGTGAGACTGGGCCCGTTTCATTTTCAACCTGCCCTAGTCTTTTTTTAACACTAGGCCTGTTTGAATTACTTACTGGGGTAGAATATAATTCCCCTAAATAAATCTTATTAGCTAGTCTTCCTTTCTCACTTGAAGACTGTTGGACTTCATCAATTAAGTCATATTCTTTAAGAGTCTTTTTGATGGACAGTAATTTTGACTTTGAACAACCTAACAGCCTCATCAGATTAGAATTAGAAAATACTAAATAAACCGCGCCTTCTTCATCTATCCAACCACGACTGAGAGATAATTCTAAACGATCTTTTAAAATAGAATAAGCCACCTTTACTTCTAGTTTCATATCCATATATTTCTCATCCTCAAAAAGAATTTTAGGTAATTTATAATACCGTTCTGAAGTTTGGTATTGATTTGCGGTAATTCTTTTCATAGAGCACCTCCAAGTTCTTTGAGTATTAAATCTCCACTTGATTCCAATCGAACTAAGCCACTTTTTTCTAATTCAGCCATAAGAGTGATGGCCTCAACAATATCAATTCCCATTTCACGTACTAAAAATGAAATGACAATATAGCGTGATGATTGTAATTCTTTTGTCATTTTCCCTCCTGAAAATAAAAAAAGGAGAACAATATACAATTGTTCTCTCTTTAGATAAATATTTATTGTTGTATTCATTTTTCCGATGCGCAAACGACATCTACAAATACATATACATCTATGTGCCTTTTTAGGACTTTTTTGACGTCAAAATTGCCTTTATCTACAAAGACAAAATGCTTGTAAAATAGCTTAAAATCAAGGATTTTCACCCTTTTTTTCGTTGTAGCAACACTACACACTCCACGTGATGCGTCTGTGGGAATAAATCCACTGGCTGTACTTTCTTCAATTCATAGCCCAATTCTTGATAGAGTTTGATATCACGCGCCATAGTAGCGACATTGCAGGAGATATAGGCGATGCGGTCTGCTCCAGTTTGACTACTTGCCTTGATAAAGCTTTCGGTTAATCCCTTGCGTGGTGGGTCAACCAAGATAACGGTTGGATGAATTCCTTCTTTAAGCCAAGTCTTCATTGCGTTTTCAGCTGTGTCACAGACATAGCTGGCGTTTGAAATATGGTTCAGTTGGGCATTCTTCTTGCTATTCTCAACCGCTTCTGGAATCACTTCAACACCATAAACCTCTTTGACATGTTTGGCAACAGAAAGACCAATAGTCCCGATACCAGAATAGGCATCAATGACCACGTCATCTTCTTTTAATTCAGCAAAGTCAATGGCTGTTTGATAGAGTTTTTCAGCCATT
Organism: Streptococcus sp. CF7_Ac1-8; assembly: GCF_024295435.1. Lineage (GTDB taxonomy): Bacteria > Bacillota > Bacilli > Lactobacillales > Streptococcaceae > Streptococcus > Streptococcus mitis_AP. The sequence continues at coordinate 129,751 of NZ_JANCPI010000001.1, forward strand.
TCAGTATTAACTTGGTAAAAAGCTGGACCAGCGATTTGATAGTCATTTCCCAACATCTGGTCAGTGATAAAATCTTGTCCATAAAGGTTGCGCCATTCCTTACCAAAAATCGCATTGGTGTTCTGATCGTTGATATTTTGCATGACAGACACAATCTCTGGGAACTGCTTGATTAGTTGTTCAATCAATTGTTCCACACGAAAAATCTTCGGACGAGTTGTTACTAAAATGACCATAATTTGCCCTGAATAGTGTCCGCGACGCACCACAAGATTCCGAATCAATCCTGATTGTTCCTTTTCATCATAAGGTTTCAAATCATAACGGCGGAGCAAGTCGCGTAGGGCTACTACTACCTCATCAATCACAGGATCTTGGATAAAGAAATCTTCCAGTGGCATGAGGTCGTGGGAATTCTTACGGAAAAATCCAGTTTCCAAAACACCATTCACTCTACGGACAGGGACCTGTGCCTTGTTGCGGTATTTGACTGGATTTTCCATACCCAAAGATTCAGCAACCTTTATATCAGTAATTCCAGCAATCTTGTAGAGACTGTCTTTGACTTGTTTGGTTTTAAACTTGAGCTGTTCTGGATAGGCAAGATGACCTAAATCAGCAATTCCTGAACGCAGGTAAGCCAAATCTAAATCTTGATTGCGGTGTGGTGATTGGACAAGGTATTCTTCAACCTTCCCAAAGCCAATCTTTTTATTGACCTTGAGGACACGCATGAGGATTTTTTCACTTGGTAAAGCATTCTCTACAAAAAAGACCAAACCATCTACCTTGGCAACTCCTGCACCTTCATGGGTCAAGTCAACAATTTCAACTTCTACAATATCATTTTTCTTTAACATTCTCTTCTCTTTCTATTGGCCGACAAAAAAGACGGCAACGTTACGGTTACCATCTATTATACCATGAAATTTCTTAAGAACCAAAACTCTTGAAGAAGTTGACAATGGCCTGCCAAAGGGAGCTTAAGAAGTTCCCACCGTCCTCTAGTGCCTTATCAGCATCAAAGTTAAGGTTGATATTTTTAAAACTGTCGCCAGCTTGTGATACGATGCTTTGTTTCAGGTCATTCAGGGTTTTAGTGAAGTCTGCATTGCTGAGGATATCACTCTTTGAGAGATTCAAAGCAAAATTGATGATGATATTGATTTGGTTTCCTGTTATAACCTGATCAAGTTTGTAATTTTTTAAGGTATCTTCAACGATTTTACGGACATCTTCCTCCGTCAGATTTCCCTTACTTTCTTTAGCTTTGGCGAGTCCTGACTTGATATCGGCTAGGGCAACGTTTAATTTATTAGCATCATAGCCTGACTTGTCCTTGTTTTCAGCATTGATATCTGACAAAGCCTTCAGCTCTTCTTGAGCCAAGTCTTTATTGGCTTGTGGCACCTTGGCTCCATTAGCTTCCAGCGAATAGTAAATCCCGGCTAAGGCACTCTCACCTGTAACTGGAATGGGTGCTGCTACAGTAATTTTGGCATGTTCCACACCCAAAGTTACGGCCGCATTGCGGTACATATCCTGCGTCACCTTAGTGATGTTTTCTGGTGTTTCAATCTTGACCTCAAGTGGCGACTTGTCACCTAGTTTTTGAATCTTGGCTGATGAATACAACTGTAAACTAGAGTCATTGGCAACATTCATAATCTTAGAATAGACATCAGGTGTCATGGTCTTGAGTTCTTTGGTGTCTGTTGAGGCATTGTAGCCTAGTTTTTTAAGGGTTTGATTTTTTTGTTCTTCAGACAATGATGAACCTAGGACATATTCAGGTTGGACATAGGTTTCATCGATGACTTTTTGAACATCTGTTGCTGCATGGACACTATTCATAGCTGTTACTGCCCACAAGACCGCAGCACTGGTCAGAAAGAGTTTCTTTCTCATAGGGAATTCCCTCCTTTACCTTTCTAGAGTAATATATCTATCTTAAAGAAAACTTATAACAAAAACACCTGGGCTAGCCAGATGTCGAAAAGAGAGTGAAACATTTGATGATGTAAAGGTTGAGTTGCACCTGTCTAGAATAGTAATAGTTTCCTCCATTTACATAGAGTTCGGCACCGTGAAAAATAGAAATGGGGTGCATATAACTATAAGTCTTTCCAGTGGTATTACCCAGCAAGGGAGCAACAGTATCACGAGAGTACTGTTTGGCCAGAGCTAAGGTGTTTTCCTTGCCATTTTGGGCGATAAAATCGATATAGGCAGGTCCAAAATTATAGGCTTGAACAGCCGTCCAGACATCTACACCCTTCTTCTGAGCCAGATAGAGATTGTCTGTCAGAGTTTGAACGCCTTGCCGAATGCTAGAGGCATTATCATTGATGGTGTTGGTGGAACCACTTGCAGACTCACTAGACTGCATAACATCGCCTTCTTTTCCTTTTGTTTCGGTATAAATCATAGCGAGCACAAGCTCTTCGTTTGCTGGGGTGTCTTTTTCACTCAAGATTTCTCGCACCATGGGTTGATAGGTCATGACTTGCTTGACATCTTGGTGAATGCGGTAAGCTTTATATCCAGCAAAAAGGAAGACTGCTAGTACAAGCACTCTTCGAATTCGTTTAAACATTATTTACTTTGGATATCCTCGATATTTTTGATTAAGATAGAGTAAGTTCCATTGTCATTTTGGATAAACTCAACAGACTCAGCATCTTGATAGACGTTATTGGGAACGATGAGCTCAATTCCATTTGACAAGGAGAGTTTTTGGTTTTCAAATTTTTTAAGCTGACGACTGGCATCAATTTCATCAAATTGAACAGGCTCTGGTACAGCTTCCTTTACTTGATCAATAAAGCTCAAACGAGCCGTCAGGTTGTTATCAAAAAGGTCATTAGCCAATTTTTCAGGCGACAATTCATTGCTTTCTTCTAGGTTGTTGAAAATGGCTGATTTAATCTTGGATTGAAATTGAAAATCATCTGTGTTAAATGTCTCAGCAATTCTCTGGGCTGTTTTTTCCAGTTCCTTGATGGATTTCTTAGGAGAAATTTTAGGAGCGACAGCAAGAAGATTATCTGAAAAATAGTTCAAAAAAGTCCCGTTGTACTTGATTCGTTTTTCAATCAGATGGTACTTGCGACTCTGAAGATTGACCACCAAGGCCTCGTCGGCACCCGTTCCAAATCCAGGCAAGTTATTCTGAGTTAGCTTGATTGGATTATCAACTTCTCCACCAAGGTGGGTCAAGGTCTCCCGCAGGGCAATTCGTAAGAAAGCGAAATGTTCTACACCTTCTTTAGTAAATTGCACAAAAATCAAGTCATTGGTCTTGAGATTTTCAGAAATACTAAACTCTTCTTTCCAGAGATTAGCCAGTGTTACTGATGTCTCCAACAAATCGTCTGTGATGTGATTGAAGAAGGGATTTTCTTCTTCGAAAATCCCAGTCTTTGCTTCATCTGAATACACACGTTCAATTTTTTTACGCAGGTATTCTTCGATTTTTGGAGTGATATTGAGAAACTTATCCGCTAGAAACAGCTCGGTATCATCCGGACTGAACTGATGGATAATAGCTTTCTTAATATAAATGTCCATAAAAGTATTAGTCCTCGTATAATGGGAAGGCATCTGTTAATTCTTTAACTGCACTTCTCACTTCTTCTAAGACAGCTTCATTTTCTGCATTCTTTAGGGTTTTAATGATGAGCTCAGCCACTTTGCGACTTTCTTCTTCACCAAATCCGCGTGCAGTAATGGCTGCTGCTCCGATACGAATACCACTTGTCTTGAATGGTGACAAGCTTTCGTAAGGGATTGAATTTTTATTTAGGGTAATATTGACTTCATCCAGCAAGTTTTGAGCAACTTTTCCGTTTTCTACAACCTTAGTCACATCCACTAGGAAGAGGTGGTTTTCAGTCCCTCCAGAAATGATACGAAAATCAGGGTCTTGCAAGAAGACATCTGCCATGGTCTTGCTGTTCTTGATGACATTAGCAGCGTATTCCTTGAAGGCTGGATCCAAAACTTCTTTGAAGGAAACTGCCTTAGCAGCAACAACATGTTCCAAAGGACCGCCCTGAATACCTGGGAAAATAGCTGAATTGATTTTCTTGGCAAGTTCTTCGTCATTGGTCAAAATCAAACCACCACGTGGTCCACGAAGGGTTTTGTGGGTCGTTGTTGTCGTGATGTGAGCGTATGGCACTGGGCTTGGGTGAAGACCAGCTGCAACCAAACCAGCGATATGAGCCATATCTACCATGAGCTTAGCGCCAACAGCATCTGCAATTTCACGGAATTTGGAAAAGTCGATAATTTGAGAATAGGCTGAAGCACCTGCTACGATCAATTTGGGTTTTACTTCTTGAGCTTGTTTCAAGATAGCATCAAAATCCAAGATTTCCGTTTCAGGGTCAACACTGTAAGAAACAAAGTTGTAGGTTTGACCTGAGAAGCTAACAGGAGCCCCATGAGTCAAGTGACCACCTGCGGCCAAGTCCATCCCCATAACCGTATCACCTGGTTCAATTAAGGCCATGTAAGCCGCACAGTTGGCTTGGCTTCCTGAGTGTGGTTGGACATTGGCAAATTTAGCACCGAAAATTTCTTTTGCGCGTTCAATGGCTAGAGTTTCTACCATATCTACCACATCTGTACCACCATAATAACGGCGTCCTGGGTAGCCTTCGGCGTATTTATTCGTCAAGATAGACCCTTGAGCTGCCATAACTGCCTTGGAAACCACGTTTTCCGAAGCAATCAACTCAATGTTGTTTTGTTGGCGTTCTTCTTCTTTGGAAATAGCATTCCAGAGATCAGCATCATATGCTTTAAAATCATCTTTGTCAAAAATCATAGGTCTTCTCCTTTATAGTGTGACTGGTCCCTTAATTTAATTTTACAGTAAGAAAGTAAACTAAAAGATGCGAATAAACCGTTTCTGCACTTTATCACAAGTATAACCAACTCTTTCATAAAATGCATGAGCACCCAGACGATGATCGGCAGAGTTCAAGCGGATAAACCCATAACCACGTCTTTTTGCTTCTTGCTCCAACCCTTGTAGTAAGCTTTTACCAATACCTTGCCCTTGAGCTTGAGGCGAAACCGCTAAGCCTAAGATATTGAATCCTGCTTTGGAATAGAGAGATTCATAAACTTCAGCGTGGACATATCCAAGTAAAACATGACTAGCTGCATCCTCATAACCAAGTAGGAAATGATGGGAATCCTGAGCCAGTCTAGCTAGTTGGCTAGCCGTGTCCTCTAGACTAAAAGAATAGCCCAAAGCCTCTTGGTTAATGTCACATATAGCTTTCACATCTATTTCTTGCAAATCTCTTAGCATCTCATTCCTCCTCAAAAGAAATCTCTGGCAACCGTGCAAGAATATCTTCTCGCTTAATCGCCCCTTGGCGCAAGATTTTCACCTTGTCTCCAGACAGATCCAAAATAGTTGAATCCTGTCCAGTTAGAAAAGCATCGTCTCCCAGACCCAGAACCTCTTGGTCAAAATCCTCTAGAATTTTATCAAAGGTCACTCCACTTGCCTGACCTGAGATATTGGCAGACGGCCCAATCAAGGGACCTGTCTCTCGAATCAAATCCAGTGTAATGGGGTGACTGGGCATCCGAAATCCAACAGTTGCAAGGCCAGAATTGACCCAATAGGGAACTCTGTCATTGGCTTCGAGAATAATGGTCAAGGGACCTGGTAAAAAGATCTCGACAAGTTTGGGTAGACAAGCTGGCTGATTCTTTGAAAAGTGCAATATGTCCTCTAGAGAGGCGATATTTAGATTGAGCGCCTTATCTCTAGGACGACGTTTAAGTTGGTATACATGTTCAACTGCTTTTTCGTCTAGAGCCTTGGCAAAAAGACCGTAAACTGTCTCAGTAGGCAGAACGACAGCTCCGCCATTTTCCAATTCTTGTATAATCCTGTCCATCATCAACAACAACCATCCTATCTTGACCAAACTGGTCCTTAAGTGTACGAACTTTTTTTTCAGGAAGATGTTTCCTAAAAAGTTCAGGAACACTTTGACCTTGCTTGTATCCAATTTCAAGGTAAATCTTACCACCATCTTTGAGATAGTCTTTTGCATCTTCCGCAATTCTACGGTAAATAGCTAGGCCATCCTCGTCTGCAAAGAGAGCTAGATGAGGCTCCGAATGCAAGACATTCAAGCCGACCTCTGACTCATCTTCACGAGAGATATAGGGTGGATTGGAAACAATTATATCATATTTTTCAGAAATTTCTGTAAAACAGTCAGATTTTTTTAAAAATATTTGAAGATTTTGATTTTTAGCATTTTCATTAGCTACATCTAAAGCATCTTGGGAAATATCTGCTGCTGTCACTGACCAATCTGGTCTAGCTTTTGCTAATGCAAGGGCAATGGCTCCACTTCCAGTCCCAATATCTAGGACCTTAAGATTTTCTTCATGATTTTCAGCCAGGATAAGCTCCACCAACTCCTCTGTCTCTGGACGAGGAATCAAAACCCGCTCATCAACTTTTAACTGCATTCCAAAGAAATCTGCATGACCAATGATATACTGGGCTGACTTATGAGCTGCTAACTGCTGGAAAATTTCTTCTACAAATTGTTTTTCTTCCTCGTTTACCTCTTGCTGAAGGGCAAAAACAAAGTCTGTAAAAGTGAGGTTTTTCAGGCTACGATAGACAAAAGAGAGGCTTTCAGCTTCCTCTCCTTGTCTTATCAACTCTTCTTCAAAATCTGAAAATAATTGAGCTAATTTCATTATTTGTTTAATTCTTCTAATTTTTGTGTTTGGTCATAGAGCACCAAAGCATCCACAACTTCATCCAATTTACCAGATAAAATTGTGTCTAGTTTTTGGAGGGTTAAGCCGATACGGTGATCTGTGACACGGTTTTGTGGGAAGTTATAAGTGCGTATACGTTCTGAACGATCTCCAGTACCGATTGTCGACTTACGCTCAGCGTCTTGTTCATCTTGGGCAATCTGAGCAAAGTGGTCAGCCACACGCGCACGGATGATTTTCATTGCCTTCTCACGGTTTTTCTGCTGGGTACGTTCTTCCTGCATTTCAACCTTGATATTGGTTGGCAAGTGAACGATACGAACAGCAGTCGCAACCTTGTTGACGTTCTGTCCACCAGCACCTGATGCGTGGTAGATGTCAACACGAAGGTCTTTTGGATCAATATCGTATTCTACTTCTTCGACTTCAGGCATGACAAGAACTGTGGCAGTTGATGTATGGACACGACCTTGGCTTTCTGTCACAGGAACACGTTGCACACGGTGGGCACCTGATTCGTACTTGAGTTTAGAGTAAACAGATTGACCTGAAACCATGGCAACGACTTCTTTGAAACCACCGACACCGTTCATAGAAGCTTCCATAACTTCAAAGCGCCATCCCTGAGCTTCAGCATACTTTTGGTACATGGTTAGCAAATCTCCAGCGAAAAGTGCTGCTTCGTCTCCACCAGCGGCGCCACGGATTTCAAGGATGATATTCTTGTCATCGTTTGGATCTTTAGGAAGGAGCAAGATTTTTAGTTTTTCTTCGTATTCTTCTTTTTCAGCCTTAGCATCTTTTAGTTCTTGCTTGGCCATTTCTTCCAAGTCCGCATCCCCGCCAGATTCTTTAATCATCTCTTCTGCATCAACGATGTTTTGAAGGACTTGTTTGTACTCACGGTAGGCAGTTACCGTATCACGAGTAGAAGCCTCTTCTTTTGAAAGCTCCATGAAACGCTTGGTGTCCGAAACCACATCTGGGTCACTGAGCAACTCTCCTAATTCTTCATAACGGTCTTCTACAGCTTGTAGTTGATCATAGATGTTCATTTTTCTTCATTCTCCTTATTGATTTCAGGGGCAAAATAATGTTTACGGCAAACTGAGATATAGGTTTCATTTCCACCGATCTGAATTTGTTCGCCATCATAGACTGGCACACCATCTTGAGTTCGCAACACCATAGTCGCCTTTTTCTTACAGTACTGACAGATGGTCTTGATTTCTTCAATCTTGTCTGCTAAGAGCAAGAGGTATTTTGAACCTTCGAACAACTCATTGCGAAAGTCATTCTTCAAACCAAAAGCCATGACGGGTATATCTAACTCATCAACAACACGAGCTAGGTCATAAACATGATGACGCTTGAGAAACTGGGCTTCATCAACCAACACACAGTAAGGTTTTTCTGGTAAATCTCGGATATAACCGAAGATATCAGTTGTTTCCTCAATCGCAATGGCAGGGCGTTTCATACCGATTCGACTCGACACATAGCCAACACCGTCACGCGTATCAAGAGCTGAGGTCATAATCACAACACCTTTTCCTTGCTCCTCATAGTTATAGGCTACTTTAAGAATCTCGATTGTCTTACCAGAGTTCATGGTCCCATAACGATAGTACAACTGTGCCATGTTTCTTGCTTCACGTCCATTTCTAAATTTTTGCTACATTCTAGTATATCATAATTTTCTTAAGCTTTAAACGGCAAAATGTGGTAAAATAGAAGAAATCAAAAACTAGTGGAGGAAGCCATTATGCCATTTGTACGCATCGATTTATTTGAAGGACGCACGCTCGAGCAAAAGAAAGCTCTTGCTAAGGAAGTAACGGAAGCTGTTGTCCGTAACACTGGAGCACCTCAATCTGCTGTCCATGTCATCATCAATGACATGCCAGAAGGAACCTACTTCCCACAAGGGGAAATGCGCACCAAATAAGCTAGCTTAAGCAGAATTGCTTAGGCTTTTTCAATCTCCAAGTAACATCCATTGAAGAAATAGTTCAAATTTGTTACAATTTGAAAGGATACTTGGGAAAATTTCCAAGAAAAGAGCTATTAATTAAAGGAAACATTATGATTACACGTGAATTTGATACCATCGCTGCCATATCTACTCCACTAGGTGAAGGGGCTATTGGTATTGTCCGCCTGAGCGGAACAGAAAGTTTTGCTATTGCGCAAAAGATTTTTAAAGGAAAAGACTTGAACAAGGTTGCCAGCCACACTCTCAACTACGGTCACATTGTTGATCCTCTGACTAGTAAAGTCATGGACGAAGTCATGGTTGGAGCCATGAAGTCTCCAAAAACCTTTACTCGTGAGGATATTATCGAGATTAACACCCACGGTGGGATTGCGGTGACCAATGAGATTCTCCAGTTAGCTATCCGTGAAGGAGCTCGATTGGCAGAACCTGGTGAATTTACCAAACGTGCCTTTCTAAACGGTCGTGTAGACTTGACACAGGCTGAAGCAGTGATGGATATCATCCGTGCTAAGACTGACAAGGCCATGAATATTGCAGTCAAACAATTAGATGGTTCCCTTTCTGATCTTATCAATAATACACGTCAAGAAATCCTCAATACACTTGCCCAAGTCGAGGTCAATATTGATTATCCTGAGTACGACGATGTTGAGGAAGCCACTACTGCTGTTGTCCGTGAGAAGACTATGGAGTTTGAGCAATTGCTAACTAATCTCCTTAGGACAGCCCGTCGCGGCAAAATCCTCCGTGAGGGAATTTCAACAGCTATCATCGGACGCCCCAACGTTGGGAAATCAAGCCTTCTCAACAACCTCTTGCGTGAGGACAAGGCTATCGTCACAGATATTGCTGGTACGACACGTGATGTCATTGAAGAATACGTCAATATCAACGGTGTTCCACTAAAATTGATTGACACAGCTGGTATTCGTGAAACGGATGACATCGTGGAACAAATCGGAGTTGAGCGTTCAAAAAAAGCCCTCAAGGAAGCTGACCTAGTTCTACTAGTGCTTAATGCCAGTGAACCACTGACTGCTCAAGACAGACAACTTCTTGAAATTAGCCAAGATACAAACCGCATTATTCTACTTAATAAAACCGACCTGCCAGAAACGATTGAAACTTCAGAACTTCCTGAAGACGTTATTCGTATTTCAGTCCTAAAAAACCAAAATATTGATAAGATCGAAGAGCGTATTAACAATCTCTTCTTTGAAAATGCTGGTTTGGTAGAGCAAGACGCTACCTACTTGTCAAATGCCCGTCATATTTCCTTGATTGAAAAGGCCGTTGAAAGCCTACAAGCTGTTAATGAAGGTCTTGAACTAGGTATGCCAGTTGACTTGCTTCAAGTTGACTTGACTCGAACTTGGGAAATCCTCGGAGAAATCACTGGAGATGCTGCTCCTGATGAACTCATCACCCAACTCTTTAGCCAATTCTGTTTAGGAAAATAGGAAAATCCATGATCGTTGTTGCGGTCATGGATTTTATTGTCTTCATTAATAATCTGGTCTTAGGACACCTGTTACAGTTGCCTTAGTTGCTTCGTAGTCACCATCAACGACAACCTTGATAATGCGTTTGGCATCTTCTTCTGGTGCTGGAACAAGAGGTAGACGAGTTGGACCAGCTTCAAATCCCATATAGTTGAGAACGGCCTTGACAGGAGCAGGACTTGGATAAGAGAAGAGGGCATTAACCTTAGGAATGAACTTGCGCTGAATAGCTGCAGCTGTCTTCATATCGCTTTCTGCAATGGCAGTAAACATCTCGTGCATTTCATCCCCATTTGTATGAGAGGCAACAGAAATAACCCCGTCCGCACCAAGGTTCATAGCATGGAAAGCATCGCCATCTTCACCAGTATACACTAAGAACTCTTCTGGTCTGTGCTCAATCAAGTAAGCCATATTAGCCAAGCTAGTACATTCTTTGACACCGATAATATTTGGATGATCAGCCAAACGAAGCATGGTTTCTGGAGTTAGTTCAACAACCACACGCCCAGGAATGTTATAGATAATAATTGGCAAGTCAGAAGCATCTGCAATGGCCTTAAAGTGCTGATACATGCCTTCCTGAGAAGGTTTGTTATAGTAAGGTACGATAGCAAGCCCAGCTGCAAAACCACCAAATTCTGCTACTTCTTTTACAAACTCGATAGAGTCACGCGTATCATTGGTACCTACACCCGCAATCAAAGGAACGCGTCCATTGACAATCTTCTGTACAGCTGCAAATAGCTCCAATTCCTCATCGTGAGTCAAAGTTGGACTCTCAGCTGTCGTCCCTGCAAGAAGAATTCCATCCGTATGATGGGCCAACAAATGTTCAATCATGGCTGGAATGGCATCAAAGTTGATAGAACCATCCTCGTGGAAAGGGGTAATGAAGGCTGTGATGATTTTACACTCTTTTAAATCTTGATAAGACATGAGAAACACCTCTCTATTTCAAAGAAGGAGTTCATATGAACTCCTAAACGATATGACTATTTTAATTCAAATTTCAATTCAGCTGTTGGACGAACCAATCCACGTTCATGAAGAGTTTCTGCAATCTGAACTGAGTTCCAAGCAGCACCTTTGAGAAGGTTATCTGAAACAACCCACATGTGAATTCCTTTTTCGGCATCCAAGTCTTTACGGATACGACCAACAAAGGTATCACGTGAACCCACTGCATTGATGGCTTGAGGATAGATTTGATGAGCTACATCGTCTTCAAGAACAGCACCTGGGAAGGCTGCGATAGCTGCTTTCACTTCTTCAATTGGAGCCACTTCTTTTGTTTCGATATAAACTGACTCAGAGTGGGCTGACAAAACAGGAATACGGACACATGTTGCAGATACTGCAATGCTGTCATCTTCCATGATTTTCTTAGTTTCCTTGGTCATTTTCATCTCTTCGTAAGTGTAATCATTGTCAGTGAAAACATCGATTTGTGGAAGAGCGTTGAAGGCGATAGGATAGTGTTTCTTGTCACCACCTGAAGGCAAGATTTCGGCATGCAAATCACGTGGGGTTACACCATCATTCAAGACTTCACGAAGTTCACGTTGTGTCTCAAGAATTGCTCCCATACCAGCACCTGAAACGGCTTGGTAAGTTGAAACAATGATACGGTCCAAGCCCCATTTTTGGCGAACTGGCTCAAGAGCCACCATCATTTGGATTGTTGAACAGTTAGGGCAGGCAATGATACCGTTGTGGGCATCAAGTGCATGAGCATTGACCTCTGGAACAACCAAAGGAACATCTGGATTTTGACGGAAGTAAGACGTATTATCTACTACTACCGCTCCAGCTTTAACTGCGTATGGTGCATATTTAGCTGATGTAGAACCACCTGCTGAAAAGAGAGCAATATCAACTCCTTCAAAAGCTGTTTCAGTCGTTTCTTCAATCGTAATATCTTGACCTTTAAATTTCAAAGTCTTGCCTGCTGAACGTGCAGAAGCAAGGTAACGAATTTTATCGATTGGAAGTGTTGATTCTTCCAACATTTTTATCATCTGAGCTCCGACAGCACCTGTCGCGCCGACTACAGCAACTGTATATCCCATAAATAACCTCTTTCGGAATTTTCTAAAAATTTCTATAATAGATGTATTATACTACTTTTTCCATGAATTGCAAAGCTTTTTCATCATTTTTTGGAAAATAAAAATCCCCAGTCGCTAGACCAGGGACTAAGAGGCATCTTCATGTGATGAGCAGGTTCACACAACTCATCAAGGTCCGCTCCTGCGTTATGACCTCCTTATGCTCAATAGTAGTCCGAAGACTACCTATCGACTCATCGCATCTTCTATTCTACTAAAGAGAATGACTTTTGTCAACAGACGAAACTCTTTAGTTTCATTTACACAGCTGAATAGAAATATCTTTGAAACCTTTGATGCAGACATAACAAAAACCCTTGTAAATCAAGAGCTTTTATGTCTATTATATGCTAATTGCCGGGATTGAACCGGCGACCTCATCCTTACCATGGATGCGCTCTGCCAACTGAGCTAAATCAGCTTACTTAAAAAGTATACTATAGTTAGAAAATCTTGTCAAGTTTCCCTAGAAATTTTCCATAAGAAAAAGCCAGGTAAGAGCTACCTAGCTTATCTAATTCTATTTGCTTAAATCGATTCGACGACCAATTTTACCGATAATAATCGCTCCAATAATCAATGAGGCAAATTCACCAATCCCTGTTGTAAACCAAGTAAGGAAAAATGGTAATTGCGCTACGATATTCAACTCGGCAGCGATAGTAAACATAGAAATTGAAAAGAGGATTGAGAAGAAGAAATGATCTTTTCGAATCAAACCGTTAAAAAGATAATCCTTGCTGTATTTTGCAAAAAGCCAAACACCTAGACTGAGGAATACTAAGGTTGATCCACCACCAACAAAGACATCTAGCGGTCCGAAGCTAAAGAAATTAGCAATCATACAACCGATAGTAACTGCGATGATGTACTTAGGATTGTAAAAAGCCATAAAGTTCATCATTTCTGAAATACGAAACTGATAAGCACCATAGCTGATGGCATTTAGGGGTGGTGTAACAGTCAAAACGACATAGATAGCAGCAACGATTGCAATATCTGCAACATCACGAATAGTTAATTTTTTCATTTTTTCTCCTTTGGCGGTTTCCCGCGTATAATATGCTTGGTGAAAGAAGCTAAGCACCAAGGGTTGCTTGAATCAACCTTACTAGTATAGCACAATAGCCTGCTTTATGCTATACTAAAAGCATGAAAAAACGCATTCAAAGTCTCTTCGTGAATGAGCTCTTAGCCTATCTTTTTTTTGGTATAGCTACTACTCTTGTTTCCATTCTATCTAGATTAGTCATTTATCAACTAACTCATAGAGAACTCCTTGCTACTGGACTAGCAAATAGTATCGGTATCCTGTTTGCATTTATTACAAATGATACAATCGTATTTAAACAAGATAGGCAGAATTGGCCAAACCGTTTAGTGAAATTTACTCTGGCACGTCTTTCTACTTTTCTTTTAGACTTGTTTTTAACTTTTCTCTTTGTAACTCAGTTTCCTAATATTATCGGGCAATTTGTAAATTATAATATTAATAAGGTTAATAGTGTTGAAACAGTTATTGCACAATTCTCAATAATTATCCTCAATTACATTTTTAGTAAGGTATTTATTTTTAAAAAATAAGAAAAATTTTAAACATATAGCTTGCAAGAATTTCTTAATTAATATATAATTAAGTGTAAAAATTTTTTGAAAGGAAATTATGAAAATGTTAAAAGATCTTAAAGCATTCTTGCTTCGTGGTAATGTTGTTGACCTTGCTGTCGGTGTGATCATTGCCACTGCTTTTGGTGCAATCGTTACATCACTTGTTAACGATATCATCACTCCACTTATTTTGAATCCAGCCTTGGAAGCTGCGAAAGTACAAAACATTGCTGAGCTTGCTTGGAATGGTGTTACATATGGTAAATTCTTGAGCGCTGTTATCAACTTCCTAGTTATCGGTACTGTTCTCTTCTTTGTAATCAAAGGTATTGAAAAAGCTCAAAGTCTTACTAAGAAAGAAGCTGCTGAGGAAGCTCCAGCTGGTCCAACTGAGTTGGAAGTACTTCAAGAAATCAAAGCCCTTCTTGAGAAAAAATAATCAATTAAAAGGATCTAGCACAAAGCTAAATCCTTTTTTCTTTACTCTTTTGGTAACTTACCTGCTTTTTCAAGCATTTTCTTAATAAGATAAGGCATCTTAACATTTTCCCGACCTTTTTTCTCAATCAGTTTTTTCACAAATTCCGGCATTTGTAAATCTTGAGATTCGGCCAAGATATTTTTAGTTTCATCCGAAGGAACTAACTCATCAAAGGTTTCTTCTTCTGGGAGAAATTCCTTAAATTCTTTGTCCTCATTAGCTCTGACTGCATTAACCAAGGCATCAATCAAACGAGAATCTGTATTTGGCATTGGTGGACGATGATAGTTCACCCCCAATTCCTGACACAAGTCATAACATTCCACATCATTATCAAACAAGACTTCAATGTGCTCACTGATAAAGCTGATTGGTACAAAAATATAATGATCAGGATGTTCTGTCTGTTCTTTGAGATATTCCAAAACATCTGGCTTAATCCATGGAATCCCAATATCACTCTCGCTTTGCCAGGTATTTGTAAATTGATCAGAACTCAAACCTAGTTTTTCAGCGACTAGCTTGCTATTTTCGAAAATTTGGTCGATATAAGGGTCACCAAAATCCAAGGCAAAAATGGGGACACTGTGGGCTGAAAAGATGACTTTAAAGCTATCCTGCTTTACTTCTTCTTTTAAAATCTTAGCAATTTCATCTGCCCAATAGTTTAAGAGCGCTTCTTCTTGATACCAGTCCTTAATGACTAAAAATTTAATTTGTTTGCTTTCTAAAAATTTTTCATAGCCCATGACAGAGTAGAAAGAATAATGAGGCTCCAAAATCAAGCAAATACACTGTTCAATGCCGTCTGCTTCCATCTGACCAATCACATCTGGAATAAAGGGTCTAGAAAACTTATTAGCAAAATAAACACTATACTCATTCCCCAGCCTGCCTTCTACCAAGGCAACCTCTTCTCGAGTAATTTTTTGCAGAGGCGTCCCTCCAATTAGTACATAATTATCATAGAGAGTTTGAATCTCGTGGTCTTGAGGTCTCACTCCACGACGAATATTTGTGAAAAAATCAGCCACACCTTCAAAGGTAATCTCTTCTGGCGAACCGAAAGTCATCATTAAAATTGCTTTTTTCATAATCGCTTCCTTGTGATATTTTTATCAAGTTTATTTTATCATTAATTCGTTAATAAGTAAACGCCAACATAGTGAATTTCCCTAACTTCAGTCTTTTGTTTTTCTCTCTTTTCTATGATACAATGGAAAAAATGAATTCAAAAGGAGTTTTTTATGACTTATCCCAATCTCTTGGACCGATTCCTAACCTACGTTAAGGTCAACACGCGCTCTGATGAACACTCTACTACTACTCCAAGTACACAGAGTCAGGTTGACTTCGCAACCAATGTCCTGATCCCTGAAATGAAACGTGTTGGATTACAAAATGTTTATTATCTAGCAAATGGTTTTGCAATTGGAACCTTGCCAGCCAATGATCCATCTTTAACACGTAAGATTGGCTTCATCTCCCACATGGATACTGCTGATTTTAAAGCCGAAGGAGTCAAGCCACAGGTAATTGAAAACTACGATGGTGGTGTGATTGAACTTGGAAATTCTGGTTTCAAACTCGATCCAGCTGACTTTAAGAGTCTAGAGAAATATCCAGGACAAACGCTCATCACAACCGATGGAACAACCTTACTAGGTGCTGATGACAAGTCAGGGATTGCTGAAATTATGACTGCTATTGAATATCTGACTGCCCATCCTGAAATCAAGCACTGTGAGATTCGTGTTGGTTTTGGTCCAGATGAAGAAATCGGTGTTGGTGCCAATAAATTTGATGCAGAAGATTTCGATGTAGATTTTGCCTATACTGTAGATGGCGGACCTCTCGGAGAACTTCAGTACGAGACCTTCTCAGCCGCTGGTGCTGAATTGCATTTCCAAGGACGCAATGTCCACCCTGGTACTGCCAAAGGGCAGATGGTCAATGCCCTTCAGCTAGCAATTGATTTTCATAATCAACTTCCAGAGAATGACCGACCCGAGTTAACAGAAGGTTACCAAGGCTTCTACCACCTAATGGATGTGATAGGTAGTGTCGAAGAGGCACGTGCAAGCTACATCATTCGTGATTTTGAAAAAGATGCCTTTGAAGCGCGTAAAGCAGCAATGCAGTCTATCGCTGATAAGATGAATCAAGAACTTGGTAGCGACCGTGTCACCCTAAACTTGACAGACCAGTACTACAATATGAAAGAAGTCATTGAGAAAGATATGACTCCAATTACCATTGCCAAAGCCGTTATGGAAGATTTGGGTATTACTCCTATTATCGAACCAATTCGTGGAGGGACAGACGGCTCTAAGATTTCCTTTATGGGAATCCCAACTCCTAATATCTTTGCGGGAGGAGAAAATATGCATGGACGTTTTGAATACGTCAGCCTTCAGACTATGGAACGTGCAGTTGATACCATCATTGGTATCGTAGCTTATGAAGACTAAAAAGACGAGGTAGCTTAGCTACTTCGCCTTTCTTTTTATTCTGCTGGTTTTTCTTGATTTCCAGTACTTGTTGTAGATTCTGTTGTTTCCTTTTCTGAAGCTGGTTCAGCAGGTTTAGAATCTGTTGTATTGCTTGGTTTGTTTTCGTCCCTTGCAGTTTCACTGTTAGATTCTGCAGCCACTGATGTTTCAGTTTCGGAACTTGTGTTCTCACCATTTGACTCGGCATTTGTCGCTGGAGTTGCTTCTTCACTTGCGCTTGATTTTGACTTGATTTCTTGATTCAAGACTAGAATAGCTTTTGTCAATTCAAGTAAAGCAGCTTTATCTTTACTCTTAGCAGAAAGTTGATCTAGTAAAGCATCTACCTTATCAAAGTCCGCATCAGAACCCTTGTTGTTTTCTAAATAAGAGTGAAGCGACATGAGAATATCGTAGAGTTTTTGATAGAGTACTAGTGTCTGAGGGTCTTGCTCAGCATTTTCCTTTTCTTGTTGAAGGGCGCTAGCGATACGAGTCAAGACATCTTTTACCTGACTGTTTACTTCATCCAAGTCCGCATCAGCCTTGTTTGTGGCAGCTTTGAGATTTTCTACTTCTTCTGCCAAGGATTGTCTGATTCCTTCTTCTTGGATTTGTTCTAAGAGTTGATTTGCCTTGCTCAAGAGGCTTTCTACTTCTTCCTTGCTAACATGATTGACATGTTCTTCAGGCATAAAGTCTCCGTACAATTCTTTCAAGAAGCCATAAATAGCTGTCTTGGCAGTTTGGTTATCAACTTTTTCAGTATCTAGAATTGTCTGAGTCGATTTAGCAGTAGTTGGTTGAGCTTTCAAAGCTTCTTCCACTTCTTGTTTTGCCTGATAGATGCTTGGGAATAGTCTGTTCAATTCTGCTGCCTTAAGGAAAGATTGAGATTGATACAAGGTCCAAGTCAACTGAGCCACTTTGTTTCGAAGTTCATCATTTAAACGACCGTCATTTACGTGTTCGTAGAAATACTTGATGTATTCTACAGTTGTAACACCTGTTCGATCATTAAAATCTTGAAGAGCTTGAAGTTGTGATTCAACCGCTGCTAAAGCAGCCTCATCTTTTGCCAATTTAGCTTCTTGAAGTCGAACAAGAAGGTCTTTCTTAGGAAGTCCATAAGAGTCTGTATCCAGTGTATTGATTTTATCAATCAAGGCTTGATATTTCTTATCTAAAGCACTTGTTTCAGTAGGTTTAACACTTTCATCAATATGGATATATTGCTTATCAAAGAGATCAAGGGTTGCAAGATAACCTGCTGTAGAGTTAGTTGCCAGTTTCTTCATGTTTTCAGTAAACTGACCTAAAGCTAACTCAATCTGTCTTTGTTCGATAGGCTTGTCTTTGTAGATACTTCTGCTATCAGCTAGAAGTTGATCCACTTTTTCCAAGACTGCCTTCTCATCAAAAGCTCCAGGTTGATAATTGGATTGTAGGGCTGGAATCTTGTTTTTCAAAGCCACTTCATATCCCTTAGTTTGAACCTTGATGTAGTGATTGTGGTCGCCATGAGGAATCACAAAACTACCATTTTCTACCTGTAAGCTATACGGAGACACGCCATCTCTCAAAGCAGTCGTGTAGAGTTCGTTTAGGAAATCAAGTTCTGGATTGCCAGTTTGGAGTGGCAAACGAACATGTTCCTTACGAACAGCATATGGGTGGATATGAGTTGGATCGTAGGCTTGGTCTGGATTTCCAAAAACAAAGAATCCGTTTGAAATTCTAATCGCTTCAAGTGGAACGCCGTATGTCTTCGAAATATAAGCAATCTTTTCTTCATCGCTAGCATCTCTTGAGAAAGACTCTACCGTTTTAGCAAGAGGTTTTACAGGCTCTGCATCATGATGTGTTTTCAAATGGTCTTGTGCAGCCTTAATTTGGTCTGCTGTCAAGTCTTTCTTGAAAAAGTAATGATTGTGATCACCATGACTCATGACAAAACCTTGCTCATCCTCACTGATGACACGATTAGCATCAAAACCGTGATCATGGTCTTCATCATGATGGTGTCCATGATGATCTTCATCGTGATCGTCATCATGAGCTGGATTTGGTGTTGCTGTATTTGCACCTTTCAAGTGGTCTTGCGCTGCCTTGATTTGATCAGCAGTCAAATCCTTCTTGAAGAAGTAATGATTGTGGTCACCGTGACTCATGATAAATCCTGATTCATCTTCCGCAATAATACGATTAGCATCAAAACCGTGATCATGATCTTCGTCGTGATCGTCATCATGAGCTGGATTTGATGTTGCTGTATTTGCACCTTTCAAGTGTTCCTGAGCAGCCTTAATTTGCTCTGCTGTCAAGTCCTTCTTGAAGAAGTAATGATTGTGGTCACCGTGACTCATGATAAATCCTGAACTATCTTCAGCAATAATCCGATTGGCATCAAAGCCGTGTCCACCTTCTTCATGTTCCTCATGTGAAACACTAGGATTGGCTGGAAGAGATGGCGAAGGTGTGGTCAGACCATTATTTGGAAGAGTCGGCTGCCCAAT
This sequence comes from Streptococcus sp. CF7_Ac1-8, assembly GCF_024295435.1. Classification (GTDB taxonomy): domain Bacteria; phylum Bacillota; class Bacilli; order Lactobacillales; family Streptococcaceae; genus Streptococcus; species Streptococcus mitis_AP. The sequence goes on from NZ_JANCPI010000001.1 coordinate 149,234, forward strand.
TGGGTTCGATTTCGGAATGTAATGGAAATGGTCACCATGTCTGACGATATAAGCTGTAGCTGTTTCTTCAACGATATCTTTAGGATTAAAGATATAGCCATCAGATGTTGCAGAGATAGCTTTATTCGCAGCCAATGAACCATGATTCAAAGTAGATGGACTACTTGAAAGACTTCCTAGACTAGACACTACTTCATGAGGTTTTTCATTTGTAGAGACCGTAGAACCAGTTCCACCGATAGGCACCAATTTGGCAATCTTTTCTTCTAAAGGAGAGAGTTTGCTGTAAGGAATAAAGTGATAATGGTCGCCGTGCGGAATCGCAACTCCATTCGGTGTACGACTGACAATCTTAGCAGGGTCAAAGACCAGGCCATCTGATTCACTGTAACGTTGATCGCTAGGTGAATCATAGAGTTCTTTCAATAGACTTTGGAGATTTTCAACTTTGCTTTCTGGCTTGCTAGTTGATCCTTGTACTGTAGATTGAGTATTATTGTCACTAGCTGTTGAAGAATAGCTTAACTGACTCGGTTGCGTATTTTTGCCCGCTAGATGAGCTTTGGCTGCTGCTAATTCACTAGCAGATAAATCACTTTTGGGAATATAATGATAGTGACCACCGTGAGGAACAATATAAGCATCACCCGTATCTTCGATAATATCAGCTGGGTTAAAGACATAACCATCATCTGTCGTATAGCGTCCCTGTGATCTTGCTACAACAACATCTGAGCTGACCTTCTCATTATCTTTGACGTGTTCTTGTTTTTGACGGTTGATTTCATCCTTGGTTCGAACATTATCAGCATGAGCTACATCTTTCAGATAAACATAATATTTACCATCAACCTTGATGATATAACCACCTTTAACTTCATTGACAATATCAGCGTCTTTAAGTTGGTAGTTTGGATCTTTCATCAAGAGTTCTTCACTAAAGAGGGCATCATAAGGAACTTTTCCATTATAGTAATGATAGTGGTCACCGTGTGAAGTCACATAGCCCTGATCTGTGATCTTGATAACAATTTGCTCAGCCTGAATTCCTTCTTTTTGGCTAACCTGGTCTGGTGTCAGATTTTCAGTTTTCTGACTTGACTGACTACCATCCACATAAGAGACCCGATTATTGTCCTTATTTTCCTGCGAACGATGCTGATTTAATGCATAAGCACATAGACTCAAAGACACGATAACAGCTGATCCAGCTACTATATATTTTTTACTGAATTTCATAAATCCCTCATTTCAATAAATGATGAAGCTTTTTCTTAACTTCTTTTCTCGGTTAAACAGTTTTTCCTAAACTGGTTATTTAACCAATTAATTAACCAGTAAATAGTTTACCTTTTTTAAGTCTATCTGTCAAGATTTTTATATCATTTTAAAAAATAAAAGCCAGTATTGCTACTGACTCTTACATCATTTTGATTTAACAAGATAAAATTTATGCTTCTGGTTTCGTCGTAACTGACTCACTACCTTTTAACAAAGCAAGCAATTTTTCTGCTTCTGCCATGATACCATTATTATCCATAGTTTGGAGGCTCAAATTATTTCGTAAACCAGCTAGACTCTCTGCCACATTGTCTTTCAAACTAGCATCGGTTACTGTATCAAGTAGAGCTTCTACTTCTTTGAGTTTGGCTTCTACTTTTTCACTCTCTACTTGAGGAACTTTAGCCTCATCTGTAGTATCTTCAGCTTCTTCCTCTGTCTCTTCCGTATCAGTGCTTGGTTTATAAAGATTATCTGCTGAAGGATTTAAACCTGCGTGATTCTCTTTTTCATCAGATTCAGGGCGAGTTGGCTCACTTACTTCATCATGTTTCCTATCTTCATCAGGTTTACTATCTTCTGGCTTATTTTTACGAACATGGTCGCTGGCATTTCCCCAACCATTATCTGAGTGAGGACGTTCGTCTGGATGTTCTACATAATATTTTACAGTTGCAAAGAGATCCTCAAGGCTATAACCCTTAGGTGCCTCATAGAGTCCTTCGTCAAACCAACCAAATTTAATGTTATGGTAATGATCATAATGGGGAATAATCAAGCTTCCGTTTTTGACTTCAACAGTGTGTTGAAGATTGTAAGGCATGTGATCAAGTGGAATCTTCTTAGCTGCCTTCACTTTATTATAGATTGCTTCTACTCCTTTAACCTCAGTATTTCCTGAACCCTGATTATTTGTCGAAGGAGGCGTCAAACCTTTCTCTTTAGCATAAGCCTGAGCCGCTGCTCTTTCAGCTTCAGACAAACTATCTTTCTTAATCCAATGACTATGGGTCATATGTGGAGTTACATAGGCATCTCCCTCATCACTTGTAATATCACGAGTGTCAAAGATATAGCCATCTTCTGTTGTATACTTACCTGCTAATTTTGCTAATGTTATTTCATCGTCCGTATAAGCAATCTGAGAATTTGGTTTGCCAAGTCGCTCTGGATGAGTAATTGGTGCTAGGAATGCTAATAAATCATCTACTAATTTTCCTTTATTAGAAGATTCATCATTCAAGCGTTCTGCTAATTTGTCTAAGGCTTGGAAATCAGAAGTACGACCCTTATTTTCAGACAAGGCTTTATGAGCCTCGGCCAATAAATTATATGCTTTATCATAAAATTCTTGGTCACGAGGAGCGACATTTTCTTTCTTCGCAACTAGGGCATGCGTCTCTTGAGTTTTCTTAGACAAGAGATTTTCAATAGCGTCAATCTTATCCTTGGCTAAGTCTTTAACTAGAACATAACGACTAGCGCCCTTATCTTCGATAATATATCCATCACCAACTTTTCTAACAACCTGGTTGACATCAAATTCTGTCGGTTTATTTTCCACTGGTGCTAGAGGTTTGGTAGTAGGGGCTGGCTTCAGTGGAGTAACACTTGGCAAGACACTGCCATTTTGTCCCTTGACAGCTATCATACGAGCCAATTTTGCTTCCAGCGGTGACATTTGTGAATAAGGAATAAAGTGATAATGGTCTCCGTGGGGCACTGCGACACCATTAGCTGTACGTTTGATGATTTGTGCCGGATCAAAGACTAATCCATCCGATTCCACATGGCGTTCTGACAAAGGTTTGGCATACAATTCACTTAAAAGTGTTGGGATATCTTCCCCTTGATTTTGATGGTATGTTGGGGTGACAGTCATGTTTGGAGTCTCTGGCAAACTTGGTTGGGCAGGTTTAGCATTATCACTACTTGGTTTACTTGAACTTGTAGCAGAATGAGAACCCTGTTTACCATTCCAATAAGCTTGAGCAGCAGCCAATTCTCCTGCTGACAAATCACTCTTAGGAATATAGTGGAAATGATTGCCGTGAGGTACAACAAAAGCGTCACCTGTATCTTCAATCACATCTGTCGGACTAAAGACATACCCATCATCCGTTGTATAAGCGCCCCCAGTTCCTCGATTTGGTGCCTGCGTATTGAGATTAAAGTTTGGTTTAATCGGTGAACTTGGTGTTGAACTTGGTTTATCTGTACTGCTTGGTTTCGTATTGTCAGCATGACTTTGAACTGGCTGACCTCCAATTGGAAGATTTCGAGCCAATTTTTCTTCCAAAGCAGACATTTGTGAGTAAGGAATGAAATGGAAATGATCCCCGTGAGGGACTGCCACACCATTGGCAGTACGTTTTGTAATCTGTGCTGGGTCAAATACTAATCCATCAGACTCCACATGACGTTGGTTAAGTGGCAAAGCGTACAATTCTTGAAGAAGACTAGCTAAATCCTCACTTTGACTTTCAGAATCTGTTGTAGGATTTTGAGGTGTCTCAGATTGACTCATTCTCACACTAGATCTTGTTTCAGCTCTGCTTGAACGATATTCAACCGTACTTAATTGGCCACCTTTTCCAGATAAGAAGGCTTGGGCAGCAGCTAATTCACTGGCAGACAAGTCACTCTTAGGAATATAGTGGAAGTGATTGCCATGAGGAACGATATAGGCATCGCCCGTGTCCTCAATGATATCAGAGGCATTAAAGATATAACCATCATCCGTTGTATAACGTCCTTGAGCTCTGGCTGCAACTACCGCCTGATCGTTAGAACCGCCCCCATGATTATGACTGTGTTCCTGCTTCTGACGTTTAATCTCTTCTTTTGTCCGAATATTGTCCGCATGAGCCACATCTTTGAGGTAAACATAGTATTTCCCGTCTACCTTAATGACATAACCACCCTTGATTTCATTGACAATGTCTGCATCCTTCAACTGATAATTCGGATCTTTCATCAGCAGTTCTTCACTGATGATGGCGTCATAAGGAACCTTGCCATTATAGTAATGATAATGGTCTCCATGAGAGGTTACATAACCTTGATCCGTAATCTTGATAACAATTTGTTCTGCGTTGATTCCCTCTCTCTTACTGACTTCATCGGGTGTCAAGTTCTCTGCCTTTTGACTAGCCTGATCACCGTCTATGTAAGCAACTCGATTAGAATCTTTCTTAACTTGACCAGCTTGATACCGACCAAGCTCATAGGAGCAAACACTTAGGGCAAGAACTGCCACTGAACCCGCTACATATTTTTTATTGATTTTCATTCTTTCCTCATTTCAATTCTTCTGCTAAAACACTCATATTTTCTTCAAGATTTTCGAGATAAGTCTTGTCATTTTGTGGGTCTGCCTCTAAAGGATTCAGAGTTTTAAGCCCCACACCTGTTGATTTGACAAGAGTTTCAGCTACTTTTGAAGAAGCATTACTTTCTGTAAAAATTGTTTTAACCTTATAGGTTTTAACAAATTCCTGAATTTCTGTAAGTTGTCGTGGACTTGGTTCTTGTTCAGGAGAGATACCTGCGATTCCAAGTTGATTGAGTCCAAATCGCTTAGCTAGGTAAGAAAAGGCTGTATGTTGGGTTACAAATGTTTTCTGAGTCGCTTTTTCAAATTTAGGCTGGAATTTCTTAGTCAATTCTTGAGCTTTTTTGATAAAGGCTTGCGCATTTTTCTGGTAAGTTTCTTTATGCTCACTATCCACCTCTGAAAGTTTGTCAGCGATAATCTGGGCTTCTTCTCCAGCTTTTTCGGGATCTAGCCAAGTATGAGGATCATAGAGCGTTTTTTCATCAACTCCATCCCCTGCTTCCACATCCTCTAGTCCTGGGACGCGGTCTAAAGTCATTCCCTCTGAAGCCTCTAAAACCTTCACTTTAGATTTTTTTAGATTGGGATCTAAACTTCCTGCCCAAGATTCGAGCGTATGAGAATGGTAAACAAAGACATCTGCATCATAGATGGCTGCGATATCATTTGCTGAAGGTTCAAAGGAGTGAATCCCACTACTTGACTGAATCATTCGAACATCATTCAAGTCACCAGATACTTCCTTGACCATAGCATAGATAGGATAAAAACTAGTTACAATTTTCATCCCTTTCCCTGTCTGGCTTTCCTTTTGACCACAAGCACCTAAACACAAAAGAAAGACACTTAACAATACTAAAAATAAACTTTGTTTTTTCATGGATAACCCCTTAACTATTTAATTAACTGGTAAACATTCTACTCCTAAAAATTTAATCTGTCAAGCTATTTTAAGAAAAAAATTGAAATTTCTTTCACATATAAAAATCTGCTGAGTTTCAACAACTCAACAGACTTTCACTTTATATACTCAATGAAAATCAAAGAGCAAATTAGGAAGCTAGCCGTAGGTTGCTCAAAACACGACTTTGAGGTTGCAGATAGAACTGACGCAGTCAGCTCAAAACACTGTTTTGAGGTTGTGGATAGAACTGACGAAGTCAGTAACCATACCTACGGCAAGGCGAAGCTGACGTGGTTTGAAGAGATTTTCGAAGAGTATTATTCTTCTATGGTAGAATGCTTATAACCATAAGTAAAGTAAATAATACTTCCTACTAACAATGCAACTAGGAAAGCAATCCAGGTTTCCATATTATACTGCAACATAAATGATAAACAAATGATGATTGATAAAATCGGTAATAAGGGTACCAGTGGTGTTTTAAATTCTCCTGCTTTGGGCATTCCTTTTTCTTTCCGTAATCGAATCAGACCATAAGCCAGCATGATCAAGTAGGCCAAGGTACAAATATTTAAGAAGGCTGCGATACTAGCAAGAGGGAACATTCCTGCTGCTACTGCTGAAGCTAGACCTGTCAAGATAGTAGCATTTTTTGGTACCTTGCTTGTTTTGGTCAGTTCTTTAAAGGCAGCAGGCATCAATCCGTCACGCGCTAAACTGTAAATCATACGAGATAGGGCATAAGTCATTGAGATACAAACCGTAATCAAGGTTAAGATAGCCACTAATGACACATAACTAGCTGCCCAACTAATCCCAACGCTACGAAGGGCAAAGGCAACGGCATCGTCGACATTTAGATGACTATAGTGAACCACACCAGTCAAAACAAGCGTCACCAAGGCATAAAGAATGGTTACGATAGAAAGCGATAAGACAATCCCTCTAGGAATATTTTTTTGAGGAGTCTTGACCTCATCTACAGCCATAGAGATGGATTCAAACCCCAAAAAACCAAAGAACATCAAGGACGCACCAGCCATAATACCAGTACTGGCACCATAGATTTGTCCAAAACCATAGGGAGCAAAATTACTCCAGTTATCAAGCTTGATATGCCAGATTCCTACTAAAACAAAGAGAGCTAAAGCAGAAAATTTCAAAATAACTAGAATTGAATTAAAGCGTAAGGCGGCTTTCGCATTAAGTAGAACAAGCGAGGTCACCAAGACCAAGACAAGAATAGGTAATAAATCAACAAACGTCCCTGCTTGAGGATTAAAGGTACCATTTAAAGCCTGAGGAAGGGCTATCCCGTATTGAGAGAGAAGCCCTTTAAAATACGCTGCCCAACCAGAAGCCACACCCGATATGGCTGTCATGAACTCCATCATGGTTAACCAACCTGCCAACCAGGCTGGGAATTCTCCTAAAATAGCATAGAGATAACTGTAGGCACCACCTGTAGCAGGTACTCGTGAAGCAAATTCTGCAAAAAAGAGAGCTGATAATCCCACACATAAGGCAGAAATGACAATTGAAATCACTAGGGCTGGACCAGCAAGTGTTGCAGCTGCAGTACCAGTAATTGTAAAGACGCCTGTCCCTACCATGGCTCCGATACCCAGCAAAATCAAATCCCATAACTTCAAATGCCTGTGCATCTCTGTTTTATCCAAACTAACATTCTTTGTTCTAAATATATTCATCTTTGACTCCAAAATAAAATGATGATTCTATTTTACCATAAATATAGGATATTTGTGAATATTTATAAAATGTTTTCCTAAAAAAATCTGACTACTCTCTTGTAATCAGATTTTTATCTATTCTAGTTCATTTCTTTAAAGGCTGCTTCTGCATCCGCATTGCTGATAACACCAAATTGAATCTTCCCAATCTTTCCTTGACTGTCAATCAGGTATTCTGTAGGAATGCTTCGAATTTGATAAGCTTGGAATGTGGTTGCTTTTGTGTCATAAAGAACTGGGATATCCTTATAACCTTGATCTTGGAACCATTGTGGGAATTGCTCGACAGTTTTTTCACCTTGAATTCCTGGTGCAATGACACTAAGAATTTCAAAATCACGATCTGGTTTCGCCGCTAATTCCATCAACTCAGGCATACTTTTCTTACATGGACCACACCATGAAGCCCAAAACTTCAAGTAGACTTTTTTCCCCTTATAATCAGATAACTTAACTTCTTTACCATCCATAGATTGCAAGGTGAAGTCTGGCGCATCTTTTCCAACAGCAATTTGTTGTACAGTCGTTTGTTGCTGTTGTTTTGGGGATTGTTGTGGAGCTTGAGTCTTTTTAGTCTCTTCCTCACCACAGGCTATCAATACGACTAATGACAAGAGGCTTAAGGCAGCAAACATTACTTTTTTCATCTTTTTCTCCTTTATTCAAAAATTCCAGCTAGAACATTTACTTGTCCTAATAGTAACAAAATTCCCATTAAAATAATGAGGAAACCACCAATTTTCTTCAGTAGCATCATATGACGTTTAATTTTACTAAAATAAGGCATTACTACACCTGAAGCTAGAGCCAAAAGCAAGAAAGGAATTGCCATCCCCAGAGTGTAAATCAAGGTATAGATTGCACCTTGCCAAGCGCCATTTCCTCCAGAAGCCGCAAGCGCTAAAACAGAACTCAAAACAGGACCAATACAAGGCGTCCAACCAAAGCTAAAGGTAATACCGAGTAAAAAGGCCGACCAATAACGATTGGCTTCTGATTTCTTAAAAGTAAAGCTTTTTTGAACCTCTAATTTCTTAAAATGAAAAATTTCCATCTGGTGAAGGCCTAAAATGATAATAATTGTTCCCATGGTATAGCGAAACCAATTGGCATAGAGAATATTACCAAAGTAACCAGCACCAAATCCTAGAATAAAGAAAATGAGTGAAATGCCTGCGATAAAGCAAAGAGTTCGAATCAAGCCGGACCAAAGAACCTTTTTCCCAAACAAGGAAAAACTTTTTGCACTTTCCTGATCATCCAATAAGATACCAGTATAGACAGGTAACAGAGGGAAAATGCAAGGGGAAAAGAAGGACAAGATCCCTGCTAAAAAAACGGAGATTGAAAATACTATCGTTTCCAATAAAGAACCAACTTTCTTAATAATTCTAATCCTATTTTACTATAATCAATTTTATTTGTATGATTTCTGCTACGCAAATTGAATTAGCTTTTATTTGAAAGATTTTTTCAGTACTAGTTCATTCATATTCTGCCCCCTATTTGCCCCCTAAATACAAAAAAAGCCTACTGACCAAGCTAGAAAGCTTGATCCAATAGGCTTTTAAAATTCAAATTATTTAACAGCGTCCTTAAGAGCTTTACCAGCTTTGAATGCTGGAACTTTAGAAGCTGCAATTGTGATTTCTTTACCAGTTTGTGGGTTGCGACCTTTACGTGCAGCACGCTCACGAACTTCAAAGTTACCAAAACCGATCAATTGAACTTTTTCACCAGCTGCAAGGTAGTCAGCTACTGCTGAGAATACAGCTTCAACTGCTGCTGCTGAGTCTTTCTTAGTCAATTCTGTAGCTTCTGCTACTTTAGCGATCAAATCTTGTTTGTTTGCCATGTTAACGATTCCTCCAATTTAATTTCTAATTAACAAATATAATCATATCCTAAAATCCCTTTTAGGTCAAGTTAAAAACACTATTTCTTCCCATTTTATTTATTTTTTTAGGAGTGGTAACGTACCAAAATAGCCCAAGCGTTCTCACCCGTGTGAGTTTGAATAATGGAACCCGTTTCCAAAACAGAAATTGGCTTTTCAACATAAGTTTGTAAACTTTCTTTCATCTCTTTTGCCCAATCAGCACTACCAGAATATGAAATTCCAATCTCTGCTACAGAACGTTCAGAGAGAGTTGTTGTTAACTCATCTAACCATTTTTTAAAGGTTTTAGCTCCACGACCTTTAACAATTGGCTGCAATTCATGGTCTTTCATTTGCATGACAACACGGATATTGAGAAGTGAACTCAACAATCCAGTTACACGACCAATACGGCCACCTTTTACCAAATTTTCCAAAGTTGAAACGCCAATATAGAGTTCTGTATGGTTTTTAACCGCTTCTACACGAGTTAAAATTTCCTCCATATCTTTGCCTTCTTGAGCTAACTCCGCAGCCTCAACTACCTGAAATTTCAAGGCTTGATCAGTGAAGGAACTATCAATCACCGTCACATCGGCAGTAGATAAACTAGCACCTTGGCGTGCTGCTTCTACAGTACCTGAAAGGGCATGAGACATATGAATAGCAAGAATCTGGCTACCATCCTTGGATAGCTCTTCAAACACTTCAGCAAAGACACCTACAGGTGGCTGACTTGTCTTAGGAAGATTTTTAGCTTCTTGCATCAACTGAAGAAATTTACCTTCTTCTTTCAAATCAGCATCAGAATAAACAACATTATCAATCATTACAGATAATGGAACAACAGTGATATCTAATTGTTTTACCAGTTCTGGTTCAATAGTAACAGATGAATCGGTTACAATCTTAATTTTAGTCATAGTTTCAATCTTTCTATTTTAGGATTCAGATTGGTTTTCATACCTTTAATTATATCAAAAAAAGATTAAAAATCCTAATGGAGCCATTCAAATTTTCCCTAAAAATTTGATATAATCTACTTATAAGAAAAGAGGTTCCTATGATTAAAAAAATTTATCCCGTTTTAACCATTTTACTAGGTGCTGCTATTTATGCTTTTGGGCTAACTTATTTTGTAGTTCCCCATCATCTCTTTGAAGGAGGGGCGACAGGTATTACCCTCATCACCTTTTATCTTTTTAAAATCCCTGTTTCTCTGATGAACTTGCTGATTAACATTCCCCTTTTCATCCTGGCTTGGAAAATCTTTGGAGCCAAATCCCTCTATTCTAGTTTACTAGGAACCTTAGCTTTGTCCGCCTGGTTGGCTTTTTTTGAGCGTATTCCCCTTCATATTGATCTACAAGGCGATTTACTGATTACAGCCCTCATAGCGGGAATTCTATTGGGAATTGGGCTTGGAATTATCTTCAATGCTGGTGGGACAACTGGTGGAACTGATATTGTAGCTCGTATTCTCAATAAATACACTCATATATCTATGGGGAAACTGCTCTTTATCTTAGATTTTTGTATTCTCATGCTCATTCTCCTCATCTTCAAGGATTTGAGATTGGTTTCCTACACGCTCTTATTTGATTTTATCGTTTCTCGTGTTATCGATTTGATTGGCGAAGGAGGCTATGCTGGTAAAGGTTTTATGATTATCACAAAACGTCCTGACCAACTTGCTAAAGCGATTAATGATGACCTAGGAAGAGGCGTTACTTTCATCTCAGGTCAAGGTTACTATAGTAAAGAAGATTTAAAAATCATCTACTGTATTGTCGGTAGAAATGAAATTGTGAAAATGAAGGAAATGATTCATCGAATTGATCCTCAAGCATTTATCACTATTACAGAAGCTCACGAAATTCTTGGTGAAGGCTTTACCTTTGAAAAAGAATAAAAAGAGGTCTTGTAGTAACCTCAAAAGTTAGACTACATCATCTATCTTTTGGGTTACAGACAACCTCTTTTTTAATTACGCAATCTCTTAAGACCAATTCCGAGCTACTTCTTCATCTGCCTTTAACTGGTCCACTAATTGGTCAACTGAGTCAAATTTGGTCATATCTCGAATGCGATCAAGCCAATAAACCATGACGGTTTCCCCATAAATATCTTGATTAAAATCAAAAATATTGACTTCAAAACGTGCTTCTTCTCCATCAAAGGTCACATTTTTCCCGACACTAGCCATAGCACGATACTTCTGTCTTTGAATCTCAACATCAACGACATAAACGCCATCTGCTGGCATATAAGTACGATCTAAAAGCACCAAATTAGCTGTTGGATAACCAATCGTACGACCACGAGCATTGCCATGAACCACCATACCTCTTGATGGAAGCGGTGCCCCCAAAAGTTCTCCTGCTTCTTTCACATTTCCATCTAAAATAGCTTGACGGATACGAGTTGAACTAATCTTTCCTTTCTCATCTTCTACAGGTGGAACGATAATGACTTCTCCATCAAAGTAATCCTTTAAGTCCTCTGCCGTTTTTTGGTCAGAACCAAATGTATAATCAAAACCTGCAACAATAATTTTAGCATTCATAGCCTTAATATAAGTTGCGAAAAATTCTTCTGCCGTGAGACTAGCGAATTGACTACTAAAATCAAGGAGATATAATTCTTCTACGCCTTCACGCTTTAGTTTCCTCTCACGTTCAGCAGGGTTCAAAATATGCAAAAACAGATCCGGATGATAAGGCTCTAAAGCAATCTTTGGAGATTCATTAAAGGTCATAACTACGATAGGCAATAAATCCTTTCTCGCAGCCTTGTTGGCAACACGAAATAATTCTTGATGTCCCTTATGTATACCATCAAAATAGCCAAGAACTACGACTGAATCAGATGGTGTGCCAATATCTTTTTGGTTTTTTATAGGAATAGTAATAATCATAAAATAATTATATCATAGTGATAGCTATTTCTGAACCAAAAAATCTGAAATGTCCTTTTTTAAACCTGAAGTGTAGCAGTTTAGAAGAATTTTTTATGAAATCCTAATAAAGAACAAGAGATTGAATTAAGAATCTTAAAATCAGAAAAACGCATCATATCAACTACCTAAAACTTGATACAATGCGTTTATTTAATTTAATATGAACCGATCTACTGAATTTTTCAAAATGAACATCCAGCAGCCTTTTCACTTTTTATTAATAAGTTCCTTCTTCACCTTGGCTAGTCAAGATAACAGGTCCATCTTTAGTAATCACGAATTGATGTTCATATTGGCAGGATAGGCCACCATCAATGGTCTTATGCGCCCAACCTGTCTTCATATCTGTATCAATTTCCCAGTCACCTGTATTGATCATTGGTTCAATGGTCAAAACCATTCCTTCACGGAGACGAAGTCCACGACCAGCAATACCATAGTTAGGAACCATTGGTTCTTCGTGCATGGTTGGACCAACACCATGACCAACCAAATCACGTACTACACCGTAACCACGACTTTCAGCGTATTCTTGAATAGCCGCACCGATATCACCGATACGATTTCCAACAACAGCTTGCTCGATTCCCTTGTACATGGCTTCTTTGGTTACATCCATCAGGTTTTTCACTTCTTCGGACGGTGTACCAACAGCATAAGCCCAACAAGAGTCTGCCAGACCACCAGAGTAGCTCTGAGTGTATTTTTTCATTTGCTCCACATTGTTGAAGTTTAATTTTGAGACATTCAGGTCAGATTTGGCTATAGGACCTCCCAAAACCATATCAACTTTCAGTAAATCACCATCTTTCAAGATATAGTGACGAGGGAAAGCGTGAGCCACTTCATCATTAAGAGAGCAGCAGGTAGCATAAGGATAGTCCATCATAGCACCGTCAACACCAATCTGAAGCGGAAGGAAATTTTCTTCCTTACAACGACGGCGGACATACTCTTCAACTTCCCACATATCTACGCCAGGCTTAATCAAATCACGTAAGCCGATATGAATACTTGCTAGAAAATCCCCAGCCTTGTCCATAGCTTCGATTTCACGAGCTGATTTTAATGTTATCATTTTTTCTCCTAGTTTCTAATTAATTTTAACGGTCACATTTGCTTTTGAAACAATCTGGTGACCATGATAAATATCATAATCGATAATAGCTGACCGTCTCGTATGATGGATAATACGTGCTTGAATACGCAGTATATCATCTATCTGAACAGCCTGTAAAAAGTAAATCAGCATCTGCTCAATAATGAGATTTCGACCACTATTAACAACTAAATCTTGGGTCATGTGGGTCAAAATTTCTGCCAATACACCATTAGCCAAAACACCGTTCTTCTCAAGCATAAAGGGTTCCACTGTAATGACTACTTCATCATGATGATAAGAAAGTTTTTGTCCAATCTGCTCAGAAAAAGTAGGTAGAGCAGAAACTTGGGAACGACTCATCTTCTCCATGACATCTCGTCTAGTTACAACGCCAAGTAAGGTTTGATTACTTCGAACAACTGGTACCATTTCAAAGTCTTCAGCAATCATCCGTTGACTCACATTGGCAATATTTGTCGATAATCCAACTAAAAATAGACTACGAGACATGACCTTATCAATTGTCGTACTTGGCGATTTATCACCAGCGTCCCTCATGGTTACAACTCCAACAACAATCTGATGTTGATTAATAACAGGAAAACGACTGCTACGATTCTTACGTACCAAGTCCAAATAATCTTTAACAGTGTCGGTCTCTCTCAGAAAACCATATTCATGACTCGGGCGATAAAGTTTCTCAACTGTCAAAATATCAGTCTTAATTTGGACATTTGACAAGGCTTTATTGATCATAGTCGCAACGGTGAAAGTGTCATGCTTGCTTCTTAAAACAGGAATTCCTTTTTGATTAGCCAGTTTAATCACATCATCATGAACCTGAAATCCACCTGTAACCAGAACTGCATTTTCATTTTCCAATGCTAACAATTGAATACGAGTCCGATCTCCGACAATCAAAAGTCCCCCATCATGAAGGTAAGACAAAATATTTTGCTCAGTCATGGCACCGATCGAGAACTTACTAAATTCTCTCTCTAAACCTTCTTGACCAGCCAGAACCTCAGAAGAAGTCACTTCTGCAATTTCAGCAAAAGTTAATCTCTCTATAGCAACTTTCTGAGATTTAACACGTATAGTACCACTTCTTGGGCGAGTCTCTACAATTCCACGGTTTTCAGCTTCCTTGATAGCCCGATAGGCCGTTCCATCACTGACTCCTAGATGGTTGGAAATGCTTCGAACACTGACTCTTTTACCAACGGGTAATTCTTCCAAATAGCTTAAAATTTCTTGGTGTTTACTCATTAATTTCTCCCTTTACAAAGCGAAACTCAAGATAATCACGCATTTTCCTTGTATAGCGATCACTTCCTTTAAACTGACGAATCAATCGAAATCCAGCCTTAAGGGCAACCCGTTGGCTAGCTTCATTTTCAAGGTGGGTAATGATAGATAATTGTTTTAAGCCAAATTCCTCAAAAGAAAGCTGACAAATTTTTCTAACAACCTCTGTCATAAATCCTTGCGACCAAGCATCTTTTCTCAAAAAATAGCCAAGCTCAGCTTCTTTTTTGATTTCATCTAACTTCTCAAATTTAATAGAACCAATCATTTGTTGATTTTTCTGGTCACAAATTGCCCAAACTCCCAAAGGGGACTTCATAAAGTAATTGGCCAGTGTATATTGACTTTCTTCCAGACTTGCCTGCGTTGGGAAAATAAATTGTAAATTTTCAGGATTTGAGGCTATCTCATGGAAGTCTTGACTATCACTAAAAAAGAAAGGACGCAAATACAAGCGATCCGTTTCAAAAAAAGAAAACATTGCTAATTTGGTCCAAATATTCATAAACACCTCTACGGTTTAATCCTCAACAAGTGTAATATCCGCTCCTAGATTACGTAATTTTTCAATAATATCAGAATAACCACGTAAGATAAACTCGATATTGGTAATTTCAGTTTTACCTTCAGCCATAAGCCCAGCAATGACTAGTGCAGCCCCAGCTCGTAGGTCAGTCGCTTTAACACTTGCCCCACGTAAATCACGTCCACCTGTGTACAAAATATGACCATTTGTTGTCGAAATGTCCGCATCCATCTTTGCTAGTTCAAAAACATGATTTACACGTTTTTCGTAAATCGTATCGACAATTGTACCACGACCATTCGCTCTTAATAAAAGTGGGGTAATCGGTTGTTGCAAATCAGTTGCAAAGCCTGGGTAAGGAGCTGTCTTAATATTGATTGCTTTCAAGTTAGACTGCTCTTCGACAAAAATACTGTCCTCAGATACAGTCATTCTCACTCCCATTTCTTCCAGCTTAGCAATAAATCCTTCTAGGTGTTCGTAAAGAACATTATTTATACGAATCCCCTTGCCGACTGCAGCAGCTAAAGAAATATATGTTCCAGCTTCGATACGGTCTGGAATCACCTGATGACGGGTTCCATGTAATCTTTCAACACCATCAATAATGATGATATTTGTTCCTGCACCACGGATATGGGCTCCCATATTATTCAAGAGAGTAGCTACATCAATAATCTCAGGCTCACGGGCCGCATTTTCAATAATAGTACGACCATTTGCTTTAACCGCAGCAATCATCGTATTTATTGTTGCACCCACGCTAACCGTATCCATGTAAATACTTGCACCGTGAAGTCCTGTATCTTTAGCAGATAACTTCATGTTATCTCCCTCGTAGCTAACAGTGGCACCCATAGCCTCAAAAGCCTTAAGGTGTAGGTCAATAGGACGAGGACCTAGATCACATCCTCCCGGTAGACCAACTGTTGCTTCACCAAAACGGCCTAAGAGGCTCCCATAAAAATAGTAAGATGCTCGAAGACTATTGATTTTACCATAAGGCATTGGAATATTTTGAACACCTCTTGGGTCAATCTCCAATACATCGTCATAACGCTTGACAGTAGCACCCATTAACTCCATGATTTCGACAAGACTAGCAACATCAGAAATATCAGGTACACAATCTAAAGTCACAACATCATCTGCCAAAATAATAGCCGGAATTAAAGCTACAACACTATTTTTTGCGCCACTAATGGTAATCTCACCTTGCAGGGGCAAGCCACCATTGATAACAATTTTTCTCATTTTAAATTTTTAATACTCTTTCAAAATTTCTAAAAAGGTCCTACGTTAAAGTATACCATAAATTCAGCCTTTTTTCCATCATTTTCAATTATATTAGCTGAATAGGATTTATTGGTAACTGAGTTTCTTACAAAGTTTTGCCCCTTTTTTGCCCCCTAAATACAAAAATAGCCCTTCGGATAAAATCCGAGGGGCTAGAAACGTTGTTAAATCAACGATTATTTCTTAAGGTTGTAGAATGATTTCAATCCACGGTATTCAGCTACTTCACCAAGTTGGTCTTCGATGCGAAGCAATTGGTTGTATTTAGCGATACGGTCTGTACGTGAAAGTGAACCAGTCTTGATTTGTCCTGCGTTAGTTGCAACTGCGATGTCAGCGATTGTTGAATCTTCAGTTTCACCTGAACGGTGTGATACAACGGCAGTGTAACCAGCTTCTTTAGCCATTTCGATAGCGTCGAATGTTTCAGTAAGAGTACCGATTTGGTTAACTTTGATAAGGATTGAGTTAGCTGCGCCTTCTGCGATACCTTTTTCAAGGTATGAAGTGTTTGTTACGAAGAAGTCGTCACCAACCAATTGAACTTTACCACCAAGACGTTCAGTAAGAGCTTTCCAACCGTCCCAGTCATTTTCATCCATACCATCTTCGATAGTGATGATTGGGTATTTGTTTACCAATTCTTCAAGGTAGTCGATTTGTTCTGCAGCAGTACGTACAGCAGCTCCTTCACCTTCAAATTTAGTGTAGTCGTAAACTTTACGTTCTTTATCGTAGAATTCTGATGAAGCACAGTCAAATCCGATAAATACGTCTTTACCTGGAACATATCCAGCAGCTTCGATAGCAGCAAGGATAGTTTCAACACCGTCTTCAGTTCCTTCGAAACGAGGAGCGAATCCACCTTCGTCACCTACGGCTGTTTCAAGACCACGAGATTTAAGGATTTTCTTAAGAGCGTGGAAGATTTCAGCACCCCAACGAAGAGCTTCTTTGAATGTAGGTGCACCAGCAGGTACGATCATGAACTCTTGGAAAGCGATTGGAGCATCTGAGTGAGAACCACCGTTGATGATGTTCATCATTGGAGTTGGAAGAACTTTAGTGTTAAATCCACCAAGGTAGCTGTAAAGTGGGATTTCAAGGTAATCAGCAGCAGCACGAGCTACAGCGATAGACACACCAAGGATTGCGTTAGCACCCAATTTACCTTTGTTAGGAGTACCGTCAAGTGCGATCATAGCACGGTCGATAGCTTGTTGGTCACGTACATCGTAGCCGATGATTGCTTCAGCAATGATGTTGTTTACGTTGTCAACAGCTTTTTGTGTACCAAGACCACCGTAACGAGATTTGTCACCGTCGCGAAGTTCAACTGCTTCGTGTTCACCAGTAGAAGCTCCTGATGGAACCATACCACGTCCGAAAGCACCTGATTCAGTGTAAACTTCTACTTCAAGTGTTGGGTTACCGCGTGAGTCTAGGACTTCGCGAGCGTAAACATCAGTAATAATTGACATTTTTTACTCTCCTTATGAGTTAAATTTTTTACACCTCTATAATACCTTAAATACCCTCCTTTTTCAAGAAAAAACGTTATCTTTGTGCAAATTTTCCTTAACTTTATAAAGTAATCGCTTTCTTTTGTCTGTTTTATTCTAACTTTTATGATATACTGTTTTCATGACAGATTTATCAAAACAATTACTTGAAAAAGCTCATGGTGGGCCAAAATTAAATCCGGATGAGCAAAGACGCTATCTTGGTACCTTTGAGGAAAGAGTTCTTGGATATGCAGATATTGATACAGCAAATAGCCCTCAGTTAGAAAAAGGCTTTATATCTATTTTAGAAAACCTTCAGGAAAAAGCAGAACCACTATTTGTGAAGATTTCACCAACTATCGAATTTGACAAACAAGTTTTCTACTTAAAAGAAGCAAAAGAAACTGATAGTCAAGCTACCATTGTATCTGAAGAGCATACTTCTTCTCCTTTTGGCCTGATTATCCACACCAATGCACCAGTTCAAGTAGAAGAAAAGAACCTTCGACTTGCTTTTGCAAAACTTTGGGAAGGTAAAAAGGAAGAACCAGCCAAAACATCCTTATGGAAGAAATGGTTTGGCTAAACATTGCGCATAGTTAATAAGTGCCCGATATTGGCTGCCGTGCGCTCCAGATAGAGGCTGGCATTTTTCAAACTATCTTCTAAAGGTTCGCTTTTCTCTAAAATAGAAAAAGCTGCTTGGATATTTTCAAATGGTGGGGAAGGTAAATCTTCAGCAAGACTACCACAAATAGCAATGACAGGAACTCCGACAGGGGTTCTTTTTGCAACACCTATAGGGGCTTTACCTGCTAAACTTTGACGATCTAGCTTTCCTTCTCCTACAACAACCAAGTCAGCATGTAAAACTTTCTTATCAAAGTTGATTAAGTTCAAGCAGGTATCAATTCCAGACACGATATTTGCCTGAGCAAAGGCACACAAACCGCCAGCAAGGCCTCCACCAGCTCCTGCTCCTTTAATTTCCAATGTTACAGGTGAGGCTTTTTCATAAAAATCTTGTATTGCCTGATCTACGACTGCAAACATAGTAGGATCTAAACCTTTTTGCTTGCCAAAAGTGTAGGTCGCACCTTGATATCCACATAAGGGACTCACGACATCTGCTAAAATACGAATTTGAACATCTTCAGGAATTTCATAGCGATTTTCTGTTGACATAGAAGCTAAGTTTAATAAGAACTGCCCGCAAGCGGGCAAGACATTTCCATCCCTATCATAAAATCGATAACCTAAACCAGCAGCGATCCCAATTCCTCCGTCATTACTGGCCGTGCCACCAACGCCGATATAGATATCTTTAATCCCTTGAGCAATGAGATGACGAATCAACTCTCCAATACCACAAGTTTGGATTTGAAGTGGATTTCGTTTCTCTAGCGGAATTTTTCCAAGGCCAACCAAGTCGGCAACTTCAAATAGTGCCAGTTGACTTTTTTGAAAATAGCGCATTTCTACTTTTTGTCCAAAAGGTCCTGTCACTTGGATCCATTTTTCTTCAAGGTCAAGAGAATGTCGAATGGAATCTACTGTACCTTCGCCACCATCACCAACAGGGCAGAGGAGGCATTCTACATCTGCTATCGATTGTTGGAAGCCTCTTTTTATTGCTTCAGCTACCTGTTGAGCTGTCAAGCTTTCCTTAAATGAATCTGGTGCAATTACAATCTTCATATTTTCCCTCATTCTAACCAGTCAATCAAAGGAAGAACTTCTAAAAAATCCCTCTTGTCAACATGATTCGGTATTTCTTTTTTGAGCACTTCTTTGGCACAAAAGGCGATTCCTAGCCCCGCCGACTTCAACATTAATAAATCATTGGCCCCATCACCGATTGCAATCGTTCTTTCTTTAGGAAGTTTGAGTTCCTCTCTCCATTTTTCCATAGTCTCTTTTTTGACCTCAGGACTGATAATTTGTCCAACTAATTTTCCTGTTAGAAGACCATCTTTGACTTCAAGTTGGTTGGCAGAGAAATAGGCAATACCAAGTGATTTCGCTAATCTCTCAACTATTGGTATAAATCCACCAGACACCAGACCAACCAAGATGCCATTCTTTTGAAGAATAGAGATGAATTCTTGAGCATTTGGCGATAGATGAATAGTGTTGAAGACTTTCTCAAATACAGAAACAGGAAGACCTTCCAAAAAGGAAACTCTTTTGATTAAACTACTTTCAAAGTCTAACTCTCCTCTCATTGCCCGACTTGTAAGCTGCGCAATTTCCTCCTCACAACCTACCTCTCTTCCCAAAAGGTCAATCACTTCTTCTAGGATTAAGGTTCCATCGACATCCATGACACACAAGCCTTTTATTTGAGACATAAGCTCTCCTCTCTAAACAGCCCAAAAATCGTATGAAGTCATCATACGATTTTATCTATTAATTAACTAAACTATGATACAAGTCAAGATATGACTTGCAAGCTGTATCCCATGAGAAATCGCACTCCATAGCTTGTTTTTGTAAGTTTCTCCAAACATCAGGATGGTTTCGATACAAGTCCAATGCTGTTTGGAAAGTCCAATTTAACCAATAAGGAGATAGATTGTCAAAGCTAAAGCCCGTACCGCTTCCTTCGATTGGATTAAAGGCGCGGACAGTATCTCGCAAGCCACCAACTTCATGAACCAATGGCAAGGTTCCGTAACGCATCGCCATCATTTGAGACAAGCCACACGGTTCAAAACGACTCGGCATGAGGAAGAGATCACAAGCAGCGTAGATTTCTTGAGCTAGTTTGACATCAAAAGTGATATTTACTGATAACTTATCAGGATAAATCTGAGCAAACCATGAGAAAGCTCCTTCAAAGGCTGGATCTCCAGTACCCAAAAGAACAATCTGAACATCTTCTTGCAAGATATGGTGCAGACTTTCGACCACCACATCAAAACCTTTTTGACGTGTCAAACGAGAAACAATTCCCACCAGTGGAACATCAGCTCTAACAGGCAAGCCAACTCTCTCTTGTAATTTCGCCTTATTTTGTGCTTTTCCAGACAAATCTTCCTGATTAAAATGATAATCTAAAAGAGCATCCGTCTGAGGATTATACAGGTCAGCATCAATCCCATTCACGATACCAGAGACCTTGCCAGATTCCATTCGAAGAATCTGATCCAAGTTACATCCGAACTGACTAGTCATAATTTCATGAGCATAACTAGGCGAAACGGTTGAAACACGGTCTGCATAGAGAATACCAGCCTTCATCCAGTTCAGACAGTTATTCCAGCGAAGGGTTCCATCAGCATACCGTTCAAAGCCAACTCCAAACAAATCCCATAACATTCCTTCTGAAAATTGTCCTTGGAATTCTAAATTATGAATGGTTAAAACAGTTTTAATTCCTTGATAAGCTTGAATCCAACGGTATTTTTCCTTTAACAAGAACGGTATCATGGCTGTATGGTAGTCATGAACATGGAGAAGGTCAGGAATAAAGTCAATCCTTTCCATAGCCTCAATGGCAGCCAGTTGGAAGAAAGCAAAGCGTTCTCCGTCATCAAAATCGCCGTAAACATGACCACGGAAGAAATAATATTGGTTGTCAATAAAGTAGAAGGTCACACCGTTTAAGACTGTTTTCTTAATCCCACAATACTGTCTGCGCCAACCAACACTCACCTCAAAATGAAGAACATCTTCAATCTGATTTCCAAATTTAGCCTCTACCATGTCATAGTAGGGTAAAATTACTGCAACTTCATGGCCCGCTTTTACCAGTGATTTAGGAAGAGCGCCAATGACGTCTCCCAAACCACCTGTTTTTGAAAAGGGCGCACCCTCAGCTGCTACAAATAAAATTTTCATGAATGAATATCCTCTGTTACTTTGCTACCTTTCTTAACGACGACTGGATGTTCTGCAGTTCCACGGATCACAACTCCATCCGCAACTTCAACACCCTTGTCCAAGATAGCATATTCTACCTGAGCACCTTCTCCAATAACAACACGAGGGAATAAGATGCTATCTTTAACCAAGCTATCCTTATGGACATGAATATTACGTGATAAAACAGAATTAGCCACTTGACCTTCAATGATACTACCAGAGGCAAACTGAGAAGTGCTTACCTTAGATGTATTAGCATAATAAGTTGGCTCTTCGTTTTTTACCTTTGTGTAAATCTTTTGGTTTGGAGTAAATAGAGAGTAGAATTTTTGAGATTCAAGCATATCTTTATTAGCTTGGTAATAAGACTCTACAGAATGAATATTTGCCAGATAACCTGTGTACTCGTAGGCAAAAGCCCCTTCTTTTGCCGCCAAATCCCGTAAAACATAACGCAATTTCTCTGGATGTTCTTTCTTAGCTTCTTCTTCCAAACGTTCAATTAACCACGGTGTATCAACGACAAAGATATCTGTGGACATATTATAGACTTCATCTGATGATTTACTATCAAAGAGTTTATGAGAACGAACATGGTCTGTTTCATCCACTTCCAAAATCGCATTTACTTCTGAAATGTCTTTCTTAGCTAGTTTTTTATAAACTACAGTGATAGGCCCTTTTGTTGTACTGTGTAGGTGGAATACTTGATTCAAATCAATGTTAATCAAAACATCACAGTTAAGTGAAACTGTTTGGTTTGAACCAGAACGCTTCAAATAAGTAAGAAGCTGATGATAGTATTCTTTTCCAACTGTACTACTTTCCACACGGGTATTGTAAATACCTAGATAATAATGGCTAAGAAGGGTTGACAAGCCCCACTCACGCCCAGAACGGATATGGTCAAAGACTGAGCTGATATTGTCTTGTTGGAAAATACCGAAAATACTACGCACACCAGCATTAGCAAGACTTGAAAGCGGGAAATCAATCAAACGATATTTACCACCAAATGGCAAACTAGCTACTGGACGGTGGTCGGTCAATGTTGACATATCATGAAAACCAACTGTGTTTCCTAAAATGGCAGAATATTTATCAATCTTCATCTGTTGCTACCCCCACTACTTCATCATATCCTACAACTTGTACTTCTTCTGTTCCATCAATTTCGACACCATCAGAAATAACTGCACCTTCACCAATAATGGCACGTTTGATTTTAGCTCCCTGACCAACAATTGCACCACTCATGATAACTGAATCTACTACTTCTGCCCCTTCGCGAACTTGCGCACCTGTTGAGAGGATAGAATGTTTAACAGTTCCATCTACGAAACAGCCATCAACAACCAAGGAATCTTCCACGTGAGCATTTGCCCCAAGGAAGTTTGGTGGTGAAATTAAGTTTCTTGAGTAAATCTTCCATTGACGGTTACGGCTATCCAAGGCATTTTCTGGAGAAATGTACTCCATGTTGGCTTCCCAAAGTGACTCAATCGTACCAACGTCTTTCCAGTAACCATTAAATTCGTAAGCATAGACACTTTCACCTGACTCAAGGTAATTTGGAATGACATTCTTACCAAAGTCTGACATATCGACATTGCTCTTTTCAGCAGCAACAAGCATATTGCGAAGACGTTGCCAATCAAAGATGTAAATACCCATAGAAGCCTTTGTAGATTTAGGTTGAGCTGGTTTTTCTTCAAATTCAACGATACGATTATTAGCATCTGTGTTCATGATACCAAAACGACTAGCTTCTTTAAGAGGGACATCTAAAACTGCTACTGTCAAGCTGGCATTATTATCCTTGTGAGACTGGAGCATATCATCATAATCCATTTTATAGATGTGATCCCCAGACAGAATCAAGACATACTCAGGATTAACACTGTCTATATAGTCAATATTTTGGTAAATAGCGTGGCTAGTCCCCTCAAACCAACGATTTCCTTCACTTGCAGAATAAGGTTGAAGAATAGAGACACCAGAATTGATACCATCTAGTCCCCAGCTTGAACCATTCCCAATATGGTTGTTGAGAGCAAGTGGTTGGTACTGTGTAATAACTCCAACATTGTTGATACCTGAGTTGGCACAGTTTGAAAGAGCAAAGTCAATGATACGGTAGCGCCCACCAAATTGCACAGCTGGTTTTGCGATGCTCTGAGTGAGTTTACCGAGACGAGTTCCTTGCCCACCGGCAAGAATCAAAGCTAACATTTCATTCTTCATTTTCTACTCCTTTTTGGTTTTTACTTGTGACGGTTTTAGTAGGTTTCAAGCGACGTTTGATTTTCCATATACTTGCTCCCATAGCCGGTAGGGTAAAGGTCAAGGTCTGCTCATAATCTTTCCATAGTCCTTCTTGCGTTTGCACAGTTTGATTATGTTCTTTCCAAACGCCTCCCCACTCTTCTAACTCAGTATTCCAGACTTCTTCATAGATCCCTGCAACAGGAAGTCCAATTGTAAAATCTTTTCGTTCAACAGGGGCCATGTTAAAGACACAGACTAGCATGTCGTCCTTCTTCCCCTTACGGATGAAGGAAAGAACACTTTGGTCTCGATTATCCGCATCGATAATTTCAATGCCATCATAGCTGGTATCGATTTCCCACAGACAGCGATGGTCTTTGTAAAACTGGTTTAGCTGAGAACTGAAATACTTCATCTTAGCATTCATAGGGTCTTCTAGATTAGACCATTCTAGTTGTTCTTCAGATTTCCATTCTAGGAATTGGCCGTATTCGCTACCCATGAAGAGCAATTTCTTACCAGGGTGACAAATTTGATAAGTGTAGAGATTGCGCAAGCCTGCAAATTGATTGTAACGATCTCCCCACATCTTATGCATCATACTCTTCTTACCATGAACCACTTCATCATGCGAGAATGGTAAGAGATAATTCTCCTTGAAGACATACATAAAGCTGAAAGTCACTAGGTTAAAGTCATACTTACGGTAAATCGGATCTTCTTCATAGAAACGGAGGATGTCATTCATCCAACCCATATTCCATTTGTAGTCAAATCCTAGACCATCTGAATCCTTAGTGTCAGTAATCTGAGTAGCTGACGAACTTTCCTCAGCTATCATCATAACATCTGGATGAACTAGTTTAATCACATCATTCAAGCGTTTTAAGAAATAATAGCCTTCGTAGTTTAGATTGCCACCATCCTTGTTTGGCGTCCATGGTGCATCATCATAATCAAGATAGAGCATGTTGCTAACTGCATCCACACGAATACCATCTAAATGGTAAAAATCAATCCAAAACTTAATACTAGAAATCAAGAAAGACTGGACTTCATTCTTTCCAAGGTCAAAATTGAGTGCTCCCCAACCGTAGTTATGAGCCTTATTATGGTCTTGGTATTCAAAAGTCGGTGTTCCATCATAATAGGCCAAGGCATCATCATTGATAGTAAAGTGACCAGGTACCCAGTCCACAATGACCCCAATATTGTTTAAGTGACATTCCTCAACAAAATCTTGAAACTCTTCAGGACGACCATAGGCATGCTCTAGAGCAAAGTAACCCATAAGCTGATAGCCCCAACTCAAACCTAGTGGGTGAGACATCAGGGGCATAAACTCAATGTGAGTATAATTCATCTCAACCAAGTAAGGAATGAGTTCATCTTTCAATTGAGAAAAACTATAGGGGCTGCCATCAGAATTTCTTTTCCAAGAGCCAGCATGAGCCTCGTAAATATTGACAGGACGCTCTTCAAAGCTCAGGCGTTTTCTACGTGCTAGCCAGAGACCATCCTTCCATTTCTTTTCTGGAATTTCTGTTAAAATAGCCCCAGTACCAGGTCGTGCCTCATACCTTACAGCCAAAGGGTCAATCTTCATCAGCTGATGGCCATTTGCACGTGTAATATTGTACTTGTAAATTTGGCCTTCATGAGCATGGTTGGTAAAGACTTCCCAGACTCCAAATTCATTTCGTTCCATCGGAATTTGATTTTCAACCCAATTGGTGAAATCCCCTACCAAGTGAACAGCCTGAGCATTAGGCGCCCACACACGAAAAGTATAGCCATACTCTCCATTTTTTTCTTCCCTATGAGCTCCCAGATAGTGCTGGAGGTGAAAATTTTCACCTGTCATAAAGGTTTTTAAAGCATTATTATCCATACACCCTCCTGTTTCTGTAAGCGTTTTCTATAGATTTATTATACTACCTTTTTAGGGAAGATTCAAGTAAATTACGGAATTTGCAAAAAAATCTTTTGAAAGTCTTCAACAAATTCACTGATGTGTTCACTTATAAATCAAGAAATTTTCAGAAACACTTTGAAAACGAATTGTTTTTTTAACAATACTATCATAAAGTTCGTTATTTAGCTAACAAAAATATAATTTTAAGTAAAAAAATAAATCAGGAAACGAATCTCCTGATTTTATTAAAAGATAAAGTACCACAAATGAATTTAAATCGTAAATCTATTCTACAAAACTTTAAAGACGCTGGCACTGACACCACCAACCATGTCTTTATCACTTAAATGGCTATTGGTCACCAATAGTTCTAGATTTCCAGCATTTTCAAACTGGAAGTCTTGCCCTTTAGCATTAAATACAACCAGTAAATGGTCTTCCCCTTGAATCTCATAGACAATCCAACCACTATGTTCGTGGGCTGAATGAACAAAAACATGATGGTAAATCTCATCATAAGTTGGGTAAGAAAAGGCACTGCTTTCTGTCTTCAATCGAATCATCTGACGAATAAACTCAATACTATCTTGACGCTCATTAAGCAAGTCCCAGTTCACTTGATTCACGCTATCAGGAGCATTATAGCTATTCATAGCACGTTCTCTATCATCATGGGTCAGCTCACCATTTTCACCAGTCGCAACAAGTTTGGTACGACCAAATTCTTGACCGATTTCCATAAAGGCCATCCCCTGCATGAGCAGATTCATGGCTGTAGCAGTTTCGACCTTGCGCATGATTTGCTCTGAACTTTGGTCTGGATGTAGGGTTGCCAACAAATCGTGAAGATTGTAATTGTCATGGGCCTCTACATAGTTAAGCACTTGGTTTGGATGTGTATAGGTTCCTAATTCACGACTTCCTAGGATTGCTTTGGCTAGAATTGGCTCCGTAGCAGCACCACTAACAAAACCTGACTTGATAGCACCATAAACTTCTCCACCTTTGACAGCATCACGCTGATTGTCGTTAAAGAAACCGATATTTGGCATCTGGTAGGCATTGTCTTTCTTAGCCTTATCATAAGGGGCAAGACCTGTTCCCATATCCCAACCTTCTCCATAAAGGATAATGTTAGGGTCAATTTCATCCAAGCTCTGACGAATCATCTGCATGGTCTTGACATCATGAATCCCCATCAAATCAAAACGGAAGCCGTCAATATTGTATTCCTGCACCCAGTATAGAAGAGAATTAATCATATACTTGCGGAACATTTCGTGTTCACTGGCTGTTTCATTTCCAACACCCGTTCCATTCTGGAAAGTACCGTCTGGATTCATACGATAATAGTAATCAGGGACAGTTGTTTGGAAAGGTGCATCAACAACTGAGAAGGTATGGTTATAGACCACATCCATAATGACACCAATACCCGCATCGTGATAGGCTTGAACCATGGTCTTCAAATCACGAATGACCTGAGCTGGATCATCTGGATTGGTTGAAAGGCTTGTCTCTGGTGCGTTATAGTTTTGTGGATCATAACCCCAGTTGTAGGTTACATTCCCATCCTCATCGTATTCTTTGTGACGGTCTGCAATTGGTTGCAATTGAACATAATTATAACCCAGCTTCTTGATGTAATCAAAAGCAGTTGACTGACCATACTGGTTAACCGTTCCAGTCTGGGCAGCACCCAAGAAAGTTCCTCGAAGATGTTCATCCACACCTGATGTCGGTGATTTGGTCAAATCACGAATGTGCATTTCACAAATAACTGCCTTACATGGATTTGCCAAGCGCCAAGTAGCATCAGAACCGTGCTTAACCTCAAAGTTTTCAACTTGCTTTTCTTCATGGCTCAGGATAGCTGAACGTTTGCCATCAGGACTGGTTGCGATAGTGTATGGGTCGCGAGTAAGACTTTGGTGATGGGGAAATTGAACTTGATACTGATAAGCCTTACCAGTCAAATCTTCCTCAACATCCAAACTCCAGACACCGATTGTATTGTCCTTATGATTATAGGAGTAGCTGTTACCTCTCTCCATATCAAAAGTCTTCCAAATAGGTGAATCATTAGTAGCTGATTCATAAACGACAACCTGCACTTCTGTCGCTGTTGGAGCCCAGAGAGCAAAATGAGCCTGATTGTCCTCTACACGGCAACCCAATTCCCCTTGGTAGCCCCAATGGTGATCAAAACTAGCACTGTTAATGGCCTTATCAAAGGCAAAAGGATTTTGATTCTTATAGAAAGGACTTGCAATAGCAGGATTTTCAGAGTAATAAATCCTATCATCCCCTTCCAAAATCCAGACCTCTGTTAAGAGGGGATAGTGATTAAAACGGATAGCATATTCTTTACTGGTTTGGCCTGTGTGAACCACAAAATTCAAGCTTTCTAAGGCATGAGCGCTTGGGTGTTCGAAACTAAATAAGGCGCCAAAATAATCTTCTTTGTAGGTCAGCAAATCAATCCGTTGATCCTGACTTTTCACAAAAGAGCAAGTGTCGTATTCTCCATTCTTACGATGGTAATGAATGCGCATGGGGTAGTTATACATTTTATATTTTTCCTTTTTACTTCTATTTTCTTTCTATTTTACTAATAATTTTTTGTAAATCTCGTCTCAATTAACAAACATAGTTATATTATCTAAACTCTGATTTTAAACGATCATTACAAACTTTCTAGCCAAGCTTCATCTCGAACTTCGATACCAAGTTCTTGTGCTTTTTGAAGTTTACTTCCAGCATCTGCTCCTGCAACGACAAGGTCGGTCTTTTTAGAAACACTACCTGTCACTTTGGCACCCAGACTTTCGAGTTTACTTTTAGCTTCTGAGCGCTTGAGACGTTCCAATTTTCCAGTCAATACAACGGTCAAGCCTGACAAGGCTGCACCCGCTACTACTGTCTGACCTTTATAATCCAGATTGACCCCAGCTTCTTTCAATTCTCTTAGGAGAATTTCAGAGCCTTCTGTCGCAAAATAAGTCTGAAGACTTTTGGCAATCACACCACCCAGACTTTCAATACTAGCCACTTCCTCTGGATCTGCCTGAGCCAGATTTTCAATTGAATGAAAATGTTGAAGTAAGAGCTGACTGGCCTTGCTTCCGACATGACGAATTCCCAAACCAAACAAGAGCTTCTCGGCAGAATTTTCCTTAGATGCTTGAATGGCTTGATACAGTTTAGAAGCAGACTTTTCCTTAACCCCCTCTAAAAGGAGGAAATCTTCTTCTTGTAATCGGTAAATATCCGCCACATCCTTAACCAAATTGGCTGCGAAAAGCTTCTCAACAATAGATGGACCAAGGCCTGTAATATTCATAGCATCACGAGAAGCAAAGTGAATCAAACCTTCCATGATTTGGGCAGGGCAACGCGGATTGATACAACGAAGGGCCACTTCATCTTCAAAGTGCAACAAGTCAGAACCACAACTTGGGCAGTTTGTAGGGATATCTAGTTTCTCTTCAGAAACCCGTTTGGACTCTACCACACGTAAAACGGCAGGGATGATGTCCCCAGCCTTATAAACGATAACCGTATCGTCTTTTCGGATATCTTTTTCAGCAATATAGTCCACATTGTGTAGGGTCGCACGGCTAACAGTTGTACCAGCAAGCTGAACAGGAGTCAGGTTGGCAGTTGGGGTCACAACACCAGTACGCCCCACAGTCCAGTCAACTGATAGAAGCTGAGCTTCTTTTTCCTCAGCAGGAAACTTGTAGGCTACAGCCCACTTTGGAGCCTTAACGGTAAAGCCAAGTTCTTCTTGACCTGCTAGGTCATTGACCTTAATCACCACCCCATCGATATCATAAGGCAGATTGTCCCGTTCCTGTCCTACTTCTTGGATAAAATCCCAAATCTCATCCATGCTTTCAGCCAGAATTCGCTTAGGATTAACCACAAAACCTAGTTGTTCTAGGTGCTTCAAAACCTTTTCTTGGCTATCACGAGTTGACGGACTGGCTTCTTGATAGAGGAAAGTGGCAAGGTTACGCTTGGCTACTACTGCTGTATCCAGCTGACGCAGAGTTCCTGCTGCCGCATTACGAGGATTGGCAAATTCAGACTCTCCATTTTCTTGGCGAGCTTGGTTAACCTGGTCAAAAGAAGCGCGTGGCATGTAACATTCCCCACGAACTGTGATATCTAGTTCTTCTGGCAAGGTCAAAGGAATGTCCTTAACACGCTTGAGGTTTTCTGTGATGTTCTCCCCAACAGAACCATCTCCACGCGTTGCCCCAACAACGAAAATCCCCTTTTCATAAGTCAGCGAGATAGATAAGCCATCGATTTTCAGCTCACAAATATAGGTCGGATGAGCCACTTCCTTACGAACACGCGCATCAAAAGCTTCAAGCTCCTCACGTGAAAAAGCATCCTGCAAACTATAAAGAGGATACTGATGACTGTATTTTTCAAAACCATCTAAAACCTTGCCACCAACACGATGGGTCGGACTGTCTGCTAATACTTGATCTGGATAGGCAGCCTCCAACTCGACCAACTCACGGTAAAGGCGGTCATACTCACTATCTGAAACCGACGGATTGTCGCTGCTATAATACTCAGTCGCATAGCGATTGAGTAAGGCGACTAACTCATTCATTCTTTTATTCATAAAACCATTTTACCATAAACTAAGCCCTCCTCACAAACGAGAAGGGCGGAAAAAACACTCAGATTGGAATTATTTTTAAAACTCAAACAGTCTTATGTCTCTTTTTCAAAACGGGTTCGAACATAGCCTAGAGCTAAGAAAGATAAAACGACAACTCCAAGTCCTATAATCAAGAAAGAATAAAGATGGACACTTGGAAGAAAGGTCATTAAACCTGTTACTATAGGCATAAATAGTATAGCTAAGGTATAAATCGAACTGAGAACTCTTCCCAGATATTCACCTTCAACCTTGGTTTGTACTTGAGTAAAAAAGTGAATATTGAAAATCGTCATAAAGAGTTCACAAATGAAATTCCCTGAAAAAGTAAGATAAGATGGGAGGGTAAATCCCATTATCATTACCCCAAGTCCAGTTAGAGCCAATAAAAACAGAAGCATTCCCATACTGGCTTTAATCTTACTAGCTAGCAGCGCCCCAACAATAGACCCAATAGCACCCATTGTTAAAATAGTAGCATAGGCACCTTGTACTCCATAGAGTTGATTTGAAAAGGGAAGGAGGTAATTAAAAGCTGCAAAGAAAAAATTGACACTTGAAGCCATGACTAGTAAAAAGAAGATTTCCCTTTGCTTCACAATATAGTGAACTCCCTCCTTGATATCAGCACAAATAACTTTTAATGTAAGTTTCTTCTCCACCAAAGTCTTCTCTTCTTTTTTGGGAAGCAGGGCTACCAAGCCAAAAGCGAGAAAAAAACTAAGGGCATCTAATACCAAGGTAATGCGAAGACTTGCGAATTGTAAAACCAGAAAAGAAAGTACAGGGGAACTCACACTGACAACCTGCATCACCAACTCCAAACGAGAATTGTAGAGGACCAATTCATCCTTCTCTACCAATTCTGTGATAATGGCCTTATTTGCAGGTCTAGAAAAGGCAAAAGCAATAGCCTGAACAATGTTGGCAAAAATCAAAGCTCCAATCATCCAGCTGTCATTCCTTATAAAAGAAATAGCCAGACAAAGAATCCCACAAACAAGGTCTGTCGTCATTAAAATCTTACGACGAGAAAAACGGTCTGAAATAACTCCGCCAAAGGGATTGATCAGAATGGATGTGACGAGTTCAGAAATCTGATACATTCCTAAAACAGTCTGCCCGATAGTCCCCATGGAAGCCAACCAGACACTATTTCCATAATCATAGAGCATATTCCCTATCTTATTAACAGCTCCACGGCTAATCAACTGTACTGCATAGCGATTCATATAAAAACTCCTCTCAAATTTTGAAACTATTGTATCAAAACCGAAAGGAGCTTTTTCATTTTTCCCTTATTTGGGAAAATTAATCTTTGACAAATTTTTCGTAGTGTTCCTGATAGTAGGCTACTTGCTCTGGAAGACCTAGCACATCAAAAATATGCATGGCCTCTTGCATCTGCTTACAGCCTTCTTTACACTGTCCTTTTTGATATAAGGCAAAGCCTTTTAGGTAATGTAAAATATTTCGTTCATACAGACTAATGTTTTTGCCAATAATCTTCTCTGTATAAGTCTCAAAATAGCTTGCATTGTCAAAAGAAAGATGTTCTAAACAATGCTGGTAACAATTGAGAGCCAAAATCAACACTAATCTCTTATGACGCCCAATCTCTTGGTAAAATTCTTCCCTCTCCATAACTTCTCTACCAATCCGTGTGACATAGTCCACATCGTAGAAACTATAGAGGTTCCCGAAAAGAATCAACTCATACATGGTCCATTCTTCTGTTTTGAAGAGATAATCTGCTACCTTATCCAAATCATCCTGCTTCATATCATAACTCAAATCTCTTTGACAAATCAGACCCTGTAGCAAAATCCAGTTCAGCTCAAAATAGAGGGGATTTGTCGAACTCTTAGTCTTTTCAAGTTGTTCTTCTTGAAGCTTTTGAAAACCTGCAATATCATTTGAGTAGTAAAGCGGAATAATTTGTCCCATCATGGCAACATGTTCATGATTATGAAAATCCCTAGCCTTATCCATGAAATTTTCGATTGTGACATGAATGTTATCCAAAATATCAAAGAAACGTGAGACTGCTAGATCAGACTCCCCAAGCTCAAAGCGAGATAACTGAGAAGTTGAACAGGACTCCCCTGCCGCCTCCTTTAAAGAATAATTTCCACTTGTCCGAAATTCACGAAATACTTTTCCAAGATGTTCCATCTTTACACCTGCTCTGATAATTCTTCCCACTCAAGCATAGCTTCTTCCTGACGATGGCTGATTTTGTCCAGTTCAGCCTGCAATTCCACCAGTTTGCCGGCATCGTTTGTTTCCAACATTTGTTCAGAAATGTCTTGGCTTTGACTTTCTAACTCTTCGATTTCAGCTTCTAGACTTTCGATTTGTCGCATGAGTTTACGGGCTTCTTTTTGACTTTCTTTCTGAGCTTGATAGTCATTAACTGGACTTGCTTCTTTTGCTTGATTAGTAGTTGAAATTTCCTCAGTTTGAATCATTTCTACTTCTGCTTTCTTCTCGACATAGTAGTCGTAATCTCCAAGATAGAGAGTTGATCCATTCTCAGACAATTCCAGTACATGAGTTGCCACACGATTGATAAAGTAACGGTCGTGACTGACGAATAGAAGAGTTCCATCAAAGTCAATCAAGGCATTTTCCAACACTTCCTTGCTATCAATATCCAAGTGGTTGGTTGGCTCATCCAGAATCAAGAAGTTGTTGTTTTCCATGGAAAGTTTAGCCAGAAGTAAACGGGCTTTCTCGCCACCAGACAGCATGCCGACTGATTTTTTAACATCATCTCCTGAGAAAAGGAAGGCACCTAGACGGTTACGAATTTCAACTTCTGGTGTCAGTTTAAAATCATTCCAGAGTTCATCCAGTACAGTATTACTTGGTGTCAGCTTGCTTTGGGTTTGGTCATAGTAACCAACCTCAACATTGGCGCCAAAGCGCTTCTCACCCTTGATAAAAGGAATCTGGTCCACGATTGATTTAATAAAGGTTGACTTGCCAATACCATTGGGACCAACGATAGCGACAGCATTCATCTTACGAAGGTCTAGGTTAATCGGTTGTGACAAGACTTCCCCGTCATAGCCAACAGCCGCATTTTCAACAGTCAAAACAACATTACCAGACGTTTTTTCAGACTGGAAGGTCATGTTGGCTGATTTCTTACCAGCTTCAGGCTTGTCCAAACGTTCCATTTTTTCCAGTTGTTTTCGGCGAGATTGGGCACGTTTGGTCGTTGAAGCTCGGACTAGATTGCGATTGACAAAGTCTTCCAGAGCAGCGATCTCCTTCTGCTGCTTTTCATAGTTTTTTGCCTCAGTAGCTAGTTTTTGCTCCTTCAGCTCGACAAAACGAGAGTAATTGCCCACATAACGATCCAAGGAATGCTTGGTCAAATCTAGCGTAATTGTCGCAACCTTGTCTAAGAAATAACGGTCGTGGCTGACAATAATGAGTGCGCCACTATAGTTTACCAAGTAATTCTCTAGCCAAGCAATAGTTTCGATATCCAAGTGGTTGGTTGGCTCATCCAATACCAAGAGATTTGGCTTTTCAAGAAGCATTTTAGCAAGTGCCAAGCGAGTATTTTGACCACCAGAAAGCTCAGCAATTTTCATCTGCCACATAGATTCATCAAATTTGAATCCATTCAAAATCGCTCGTATATCAGCTTCAAAGGTAAAGCCACCTGCTTGGCGAAAATTCTCAGATAAGCGGTCGTAATCTGACATCAGTTTCTCTAAATCTTCACCAGACTTTTCACCCATCTCCAGTTCCATCTGACGCAGTTGTTGCTCAGTCCGACGCAGGTCATCAAAGACATGAAGCATCTCATCGTAGATGGTATTTTCAGACTCAAAACGGCTATCTTGGGCTAGGTAAGACAGAGAAATATCTTTTTTCTTATTGATTTCTCCACTAGTTGGCTCCTCTTCTCCAACCAAAATCTTCAAAAGAGTAGACTTACCTGCTCCATTTTTCCCAACAAGAGCAATCCTGTCTCGTTCATCAACCTGCAGGTTGATATTATCAAAAAGAACCTCTCCTGCAAAAGAACGTTCAATTTTATTAGCTTGTAAAATAATCATACAAGTAGTATAGCATGTTTCCCTAAGGCATTCAAGACTTGATAAACAGGCATATGTCACTACTTTTCTGAAAATTATGCTACCGTTTTACTAAAACGCTAAAAAGTGCTATAATGTGAACGGTTAAAACAATTTACAAAAAGGAGAATTTTAATGTCTTACCAAGAAAATTACCAGAAATGGGTTGATTTTGCGGAGCTTCCTGACTACCTTCGTCAAGATTTGGAAAATATGGACGAAAAAACTAAGGAAGATGCCTTCTATACAAATCTTGAATTTGGTACTGCAGGTATGCGTGGCTTGATTGGTGCTGGTACAAACCGCATCAACATCTACGTTGTTCGCCAAGCTACTGAAGGTTTGGCTCGTTTGATTGAGTCAAAAGGTGGAAACGAAAAAGAACGTGGTGTCGCAATCGCCTACGATAGCCGTCACTTCTCACCAGAGTTTGCCTTTGAATCTGCGGCAGTTCTTGCTAAACACGGCATCAAATCTTATGTATTTGAAAGCCTTCGTCCAACTCCAGAACTATCATTTGCAGTTCGTCACCTCAACTGTTTCGCGGGTATCATGGTCACAGCCAGCCACAACCCTGCACCATTTAACGGTTACAAGGTTTACGGTGAAGACGGTGGACAAATGCCCCCACACGACGCAGACGCTTTGACTACTTATATCCGTGCAATCGAAAATCCATTTGCGGTAGAAGTTGCTGATGTGGAAGCTGAAAAAGCTTCTGGCTTGATTGAAGTTATCGGCGAAGCTGTTGACGTAGAATACCTTAAAGAGGTTAAGGACGTAAACATCAACCCAGCCTTGATTGAAGAATTCGGTAAAGACATGAAGATTGTCTACACACCACTTCATGGTACTGGTGAAATGTTGGCTCGTCGTGCTCTTGCCCAAGCAGGATTTGACTCTGTTCAAGTCGTTGAAGCGCAAGCAACTGCTGACCCAGACTTCTCAACTGTAAAATCGCCAAACCCAGAAAGCCAAGCAGCCTTTGCACTTGCTGAAGAACTTGGTCGTCAAGTTGGTGCAGACGTTCTTGTCGCAACTGACCCTGATGCTGACCGTGTTGGTGTTGAAGTTCTTCAAAAAGATGGTAGCTACCTCAACCTTTCAGGTAACCAAATCGGTGCCATCATGGCTAAATACATCTTGGAAGCCCACAAAAACGCTGGAACTCTTCCTGAAAATGCAGCCCTCTGCAAATCTATCGTATCAACTGACTTGGTAACGAAGATTGCTGAAAGCTACGGCGCAACTATGTTCAACGTTTTGACAGGTTTCAAATTTATCGCTGAAAAAATCCAAGAATTCGAAGAAAAACACAATCACACATACATGATGGGATTTGAAGAAAGCTTCGGTTACTTGATTAAACCTTTCGTACGTGATAAAGACGCTATTCAAGCCGTTCTTGTCGTTGCTGAACTTGCTGCCTACTACCGTTCTCGTGGTTTGACACTTGCTGACGGTATCGAAGAAATCTACAAAGAATACGGCTACTACGCAGAAAAAACTATCTCTGTTACCCTTTCAGGTGTTGATGGTGCTGAACAAATCAAAGCGATTATGGCTAAATTCCGTAACAACGCTCCAAAAGAATGGAATGCAACAGCTATCACTGTAGTAGAAGACTTCAAGGCTCAAACTGCCACTGCTGCTGACGGTACTGTTACAAATTTGACAACTCCTCCAAGTGATGTTTTGAAATACACACTTGCTGACGGTTCATGGATTGCTGTTCGCCCTTCAGGTACAGAACCAAAAATCAAGTTCTACATTGCAGTTGTAGGTGAAACCAACGAAGAATCACAAGCTAAAATCGCTAACATCGAAGCAGAAATCAATGCTTTTGTAAAATAAAGCCCTATAAAAGATGAGACCAACCAATCTCATCTTTTTTTCGTATCAAATCTAAGCAATTTTAGAAACTTTATGGCATACTAGACTTATCAATGAAAGCGAGGTAATCTCATGGAACAATTTTTAGATAATATCAAAGACCTTGAAGTCACTACAGTAGCGCGTGCGGAAGAAGCTCTTGATAAAAAAGAAACTGCAACCTTCTTTATCGGTCGCAAAACTTGCCCTTACTGCCGTAAATTTGCTGGTACCTTGGCAGGTGTCGTAGCTGACACTAAAGCTCACATCTACTTCATCAACAGTGAAGAACCAAGCCAACTCAATGAGTTGCAAGCATTCCGCTCACGCTACGGAATCCCAACTGTACCAGGATTTGTTCACATTGCGGATGGACAAATCAATGTCCGTTGCGACTCTTCAATGTCAGCACAAGAAATCAAAGATTTCGCTGGATTGTAAAAAAGCCACTCATCGAGTGGTTTTTAAATGGTCAAAATTACGTTTTTTCAAGCAAATCTTGTATCATCCGATGCAGTTCTTCGATTTTCTCAGATTGTTTCTCTATTAATATTCTTTGGCCCGATAATTCGTCTTGGAGTTTATCAAGTTTTATCTGTTCATCTGGATTATCTTTTACAAAAAAGTTCGTCAAGGCACTTGTTAACATTCCTATTGTACTAATCCCTACCAACATTAATAAAAAAGCTAGCCATTTCCCAAAAAGGGAAACTGGAACAATATCACCATAACCAACAGTGGTTACTGTCACAAGAGCCCACCAAAGACTATCTGAGAAAGATTTTTCTTCAACTACAGATAAAATTGAACTTCCTACTAGAACAATAAAAATATTAACATACAAGATATAAATCAGGCCATTTGTCCGTAAGAATCTACTAATTTTTCTTTCTAATTTACCTGTAAGTCCAATTATTCTAAGTAAACGAGTCAGTTTCAGTAATTTTGTCAGCCTTGCTAAGCGGAAGATACGCCCTAATCGCAATACTGTAAAAATAGCATTTAAAGGAAGGATAGCTAACAAGTCAAAGATATTTTCAAGTATAAACCTCCATTTTGCTTTACTTGAAAAGAACCGCCAACCATAATCTACCACAAACACAAACCAAAGTAGCAAGTCAATAATACTGTATGGAGGACTGTCTAAATCAATCATCTCAGCAAATCCAAGTAATACCAGAATATACTCAACTTTAATTCAATAAATATCTCTCCGATGACCAACTTCTAAAGTAGCAATGACTAATTCATCATCTACAATTTGTACGATAACTCGATAATTACCAATTCTATAGCGCCATTGACCAACGCGATTACCAACCAAAGCCTTTCCGTGTCGTCTTGGGTCTTCCAAAACATTGGTTTGTAAATAGTTTGTAATTATCTTCTGCGTATAACGATCCAATTTTTTCAATTGCTTGATGAAACGTCTTGTTGGAACTAATTTATACAAATTATTCATCCTCCAAGCCTAAATCATGCATCATTTCTTCCCAAGTAATGGGTTCAACTCCTTTTTCCAAGTCTTCTAAATACTCTTGATAGGCTAAATCTGCCACACGAGCATCGTATTCATCTTCTAGAGCTTCAAGAGTTTTGGTGCGGATAAGTTCCGACAGGGAAACCCCTTCAAACTTAGCCATTGCTTTCATAAATGTTTTATCAGCTTCAGAAACTTTTAATGTAATAGTAGTCATCTTTTGCACTCCCTTTTTTAATAGTAACACCATTGTATTACTTTTTAGGTGTTCAGTCAATATAAAAAGAACACCTTCTTAGCGTTCTTTCTATATATCTGTCAATGGTGTTGCGGTATCTGGTGAGGTATCATATACCTTAAAGTCTATCCCAACTCCAAGATCAGCTTGAGCCAACTGATTTACCATGGTCATATGAGCCAGTTCCTTGATATTGTTCTCCTTAGATAAATGACCAAGGTAGATTTTCTTAGTGCGGTTTCCCAAGGTACGAATCATAGCTTCAGCACCGTCCTCGTTAGAAAGGTGACCCAGATCCGATAGGATTCGTTGTTTGAGTCGCCAAGCGTAAGAACCTGCTCGCAAAATCTCTACATCATGGTTGGACTCGATAAGATAGCCATCTGCATTCTCGACAATTCCTGCCATACGGTCACTAACATAACCTGTATCTGTCAAAAGGACAAAACTCTTGTCATCCTT
The DNA here is from genome assembly GCF_024295435.1 of Streptococcus sp. CF7_Ac1-8. Taxonomy (GTDB): domain Bacteria; phylum Bacillota; class Bacilli; order Lactobacillales; family Streptococcaceae; genus Streptococcus; species Streptococcus mitis_AP. Next base: position 187,965 of record NZ_JANCPI010000001.1, read on the forward strand.
CATAAAGCGATAGAACTGAGGTGCGACCGCATCATGGCTAACACCAAAACTCTCAATGTCGATATCTCCAAAGGTTTTGGTTTTACCCATTTCAAAGATATGCTTTTGCGAGGCATCCACCTTGCCAAGATACTTGCTATTTTCCATAGCCTGCCAGGTCTTTTCATTGGCATACAAATCCATACCATACTTGCGAGCCAACACACCGACTCCATGGATATGGTCAGAATGCTCATGGGTAATCAAGATGGCATCCAAGTCTTCTGGCTTGCGATTTATTTCAGCAAGTAGGCTGGTGATTTTCTTACCAGATAAGCCTGCATCCACTAAAAGTTTCTTTTTTGGCGTTTCCAGATAAAAGGAATTTCCACTGGAACCCGACGCTAAAATACTGTATTTAAAGCCTGTTTCACTCATTCTGGTCTTCTATTTCGTCCTCCCATACTTCTTCCTTCACTGCATCCTTATCATAAGGGAGCACAATGGTAAAGGTTGATCCCTTACCATATATACTCTTGGCCCAAATAAAACCATTATGCTGTTTGATAATTTCTTTAGCAATAGCTAGACCTAGCCCAGTTCCACCTTGGGCACGACTTCTAGCACGATCCACACGGTAGAAACGGTCAAAGATACGTGGCAAATCCTGCTTAGGAATACCCAATCCTTGGTCTGAGATAGACAAAATCATCTGATCATCAGTTGTCTTCATGGTCACTGTGATTTTTCCACCATCTGGAGAATATTTAATGGCATTGTTGAGAATATTATCAATCACCTGCGTCATCTTATCTGTATCAATTTCAATCCAGACAGAGGTAATCGGATAATCTCTAACCAATTCGTATTTCTTCTCTTCATCTGATCCCCTCATCTTATCAAAACGGTTAAGAATAAAGGTAATAAAGGCAGTAAAGTTAATCAGTTCGACATCTAGATGACTGGTTGCATTATCAATACGTGAAAGATGAAGAAGGTCTGTCACCATTCGCATCATACGGTTGGTTTCGTCTAGAGACACCTTGATAAAATCTGGTGCGACAGGTTCTGACAAGGCACCCTCATCCAAGGCTTCAAGATAGGATTTTACACTAGTCAGAGGCGTCCGTAGCTCATGACTAACGTTCGAAACAAAGAGTCTCCGTTCGCGCTCCTCCTTCTCCTGCTCCGTCGTATCGTGTAAAACAGCAACCAAACCAGAAATAAAGCCAGACTCACGACGAACCAAGGCAAAACGTACACGAAGGCTCAGATATTCACCATTGTCATCCTGAGAATCAATCATGAGCTCAGGAATTTGGGTAATCAAATCACGAAGTTCATACTCATCTTCAATCTGAAGCAATTCTAGAATACTTTTATTGAGAACCTCTTCCTTCTGAACACCTAGCTGTTTCTTGGCCATGTCGTTAATCATAGTAATCTTGCCACGACGATTGGTCGCAAGAACTCCGTCTGTCATGTATGAGAGGATACTGTGTAATCGTTTACTCTCTTGTTCCAGATTTTCTTGGGTCAAGCGGATTACTTCTGATAAATCATTAAGATTATTGGTAATATTAGTGATTTCAGAGCTTCCCTGCATATCCAATACCTGAGAATAATCTCCTGCAATCAGGTCCTTTACCTTTTGATTGATTTGCTTCAACCGAATGTTATCCCTACGATTTTCTAGTAAAAGCAAGGTCACAACTAAAATAAAGCCAAGTAGAATGAGGATAAAGATAAAATCACTGGTTAAAACTGTGTCTTTTATTAGTTTAATCATTATTTCTCATATAATAACCAACACCGCGACGTGTTAGGATATACTCTGGACGACTTGGTGTATCTTCAATCTTCTCACGCAAACGTCTGATAGTTACGTCAACAGTCCGAACATCTCCAAAATAATCATAACCCCAGACCGTTTCAAGCAAGTGTTCACGGGTAATCACTTGACCAATATGAGAAGCCAAGTGGTACAAGAGCTCAAATTCACGGTGGGTTAAGTCTAGTTCTTCACCGTATTTTTTAGCTACATAAGCATCTGGCACAATCTCCAAGTCCCCAATTTGCAAGGGTTGGGTTTTCTTTTCATCTGACTCTTGATTATCTACAGAAGCCAAGTCCGTGCGACGAAGGAGAGCTTTAACACGCGCCTGCAACTCACGATTTGAGAAGGGTTTGGTTACATAGTCATCTGCACCAAGCTCTAAACCGATAACCTTATCAAATTCACTGTCTTTAGCTGAAAGCATGATAATAGGTACACTACTAGTCTTGCGAATAGTCTTAGCAACTTCTAAACCATCAATTTCTGGAAGCATCAAATCCAGAATAATAATATCTGGTTGCTCTGCTTCATATTGCTCTAGCGCTTCACGACCATTAAAAGCAGTTACAACCTCGTAACCTTCCTTGGTCATATTAAACTTGATAATATCCGAGATTGGTTTTTCATCATCTACAATTAATATTTTTTTCATTTGTTCACCTTTTTCTCTACTATTATATCAAAAAAATAACAAGAAAACACAATAGCTAGTCTTTGCTACTGTCTAACTTAGCTTGTGCATAAGCCTGCCAGATTTTTTGTTGGGGTTTGGCAAGTGGAACATCCTTGAACTCTTCTGGTGAAAGCCAGCGAACTTCCCTATCTGAAAAATCCTGGAAGTCAGTCACCTGACCTGCTACAATTTGAACATGCCACTTGCGATGACTAAAGACATGCTTAACAGTGTCAAAATAAATATCAAGCCAATCAACATCTAGGTCATAGTCCTGCTGGAAACTCTCTTCTGGACTGGGTCCAAAATTCACACTTTCTTCTGCAACCTGATGGAAGAGGTCAAACTGCTCCTCTTGCGAAAAGTCACCTACTTCTACCAGTGGGAAATGCCAAAAACCTGCCAATAGCTTTTCACTTTCATTCTTTTCAAGTAAAAATTGTCCCTGAGAATTGTTCACAACTAAGGCTTTAAGATAAATAGGAACAGGCTTTTTCTTTGGAGCCTTGATTGGATAACGGTTCATGGTTCCATTCTGATATGCTGCACTAAAGTCCTTAATTGGGCTTTCTTCTGGTCTGGGATTTACAGGTGCCTCAATATCTGAGCCCAAGTCCATCAAGGCTTGATTAAAGTCACCAGGCCTTTCTGGGTCAATCAAGATTTCCATCATTGCCTGAAAAATTTTGCGATTGCTAGGAATTCCGATATCATGATTAACTTCAAACAGACGTGCCAGCACTCGCATGACATTACCATCTACAGCTGGCTCAGGCAAGTTAAAAGCAATACTGGAAATCGCTCCTGCTGTGTAAGGTCCAATTCCTTTCAAGCTGGAAATTCCTTCATAGGTGTTTGGAAATTGACCACCAAAGTCAGCCATAATCTGCTGAGCTGCAGCCTGCATATTACGAACTCGAGAATAATAACCCAAACCTTCCCAAGCCTTCAACAAACGTTCTTCAGGGGCAGTTGCCAAACTTTCCACTGTTGGAAACCAGTCCAAGAATCGTTCGTAATAGGGAATAACCGTATCCACCCTAGTCTGCTGGAGCATAATTTCAGACACCCATATATGATAAGGATTTTTACTTCTACGCCACGGTAAATCTCTTTTGTTTTCATCATACCAGGAAAGAAGTTTCTCACGAAAAGAAACAATCTTCTCCTCTGGCCACATGACGATACCGTATTCTTTCAAATCTAACATATTTCTAGTATAACACAGAAGATTCTAACTGTCCTTTTCCTAGTATTAGTACTCTTCGAAAATCAAATTCAAACCACGTCAACGTCGCCTTGCCGTACTCAAGTACAGCCTGCGGCTAGTTTCCTAGTTTGCTCTTTGATTTTCATTGAGTATAAAAAGCCTCTTCCCAAGGGAAAGAGGACTAAATCTTATTGATGAACTGCCTGGGCTGCTGTGATAAGTGTTAACTTGTAAACATCATCAGCATTACATCCACGAGAAAGGTCGTTAACTGGCTTGTTCAAACCTTGCAAAACAGGACCAACAGCCGCAAAACCACCGAGACGTTCGGCCATCTTGTAGCCGATATTTCCTGCCTCGATACCTGGGAAGATGAAGACATTTGCTTGACCAGCTACTGTACTTCCAGGAGCTTTCAAAGCTGCAGTTTCAGGAACAAAGGCTGCATCAAATTGCAACTCACCATCGATTTCAAGGTCAGGGCGCAAGTCGTGAGCAATTTTAGTTGCTTCAACAACCTTATCAACGCTTTCTCCAAATCCTGAACCTTTAGTAGAATAGCTTAGCATAGCAATTTTAGGCTCGATTCCAAACATCTTAGCTGTAATTGCTGAGTTGATTGCAATTTCAGCCAAGGCTTCAGCGTCTGGATTGATATTGATGGCACAGTCCCCAAAGAGGTAACGCTCCGTACCACGAACCATGAGGAAGGCACCTGAAGTACGAGTTACATTTGGACGAGTTTTGATGATTTGAAGAGCTGGACGAACTGTTGAAGCTGTTGAGTGAATCGCTCCTGACACCATTCCATCAACCAAGCCCAAGTAAACCAACATAACACCAAAATAGTTGACATCTTCAACCAAAACCTTGCGTGCATCTTCTTCAGACATTTTGCCCTTGCGACGCTCCACTAAAGCAGCAACCATTTCTTCAAATTTATCGTAGTGTTGAGGGTCGATGACTTCATAACCGTCCTCAATACCTTCGATTTCAAGATAAATTTTAATTTTTTCAGGATTTCCAAGCAAAACAGGAATCACTTCTGTTTCTTTTACCAGGCGTTTAGTCGCTTGAAGAATACGAGGTTCTTCCCCTTCAGGGAGAACGATACGAGCATTTTTACCAACCAAGTTGGCTTTGAGACTTTCAAAAACTTCCATGAGTTTTCTCCTTTTAGATAATAATTATACTCTGAAACTGTTTTTATAGAGTATTAGTTGATAACTGGGTAATAAGGTTGCTAAAATCATTCGGCAAGGGACTTTCTAACTGCAAGTCTTGCTCTAAAAATGGATGATAAAAAGTTAAGGAATGACAATGTAGGGCCTGGCGCTGAATTCCATCGTCTAGACTACCACCGTACAAGTCATCTCCCAACAAAGGAAAACCAATATGAGAAAAATGGACTCGGATTTGGTGGGTTCGACCAGTGTGCAGGCGAATGTCTACCAAATGAATATTCCCATAAGATGCTACAATCTTGTAAGAAGTATGAGCATACTTTCCACCTTTAGCTACGCGTCTGGTAATAATAGAGTCTTCATCACGCGCAATCGGAGCAATAATTTCACCCTTTGATTCCAAATATCCATCACCTTTAACTAAGGCAAAGTAGCGTTTCTCGATAGATTTCTTCTGCAACTGCTTGTCTAATCGTGCATGGGCATAGCCGTGCTTAGCAAAGAGCATCAAGCCAGAAGTATCTCTATCAAGTCTAGTTACAATGTGAACCTGCTGATTTTCATATTTTTGCTTGACGTAGTAACCCTTGATAAAATTGGCAATGGTATTGGAGTGATTGACACTAGGAATAGAAGCCACTCCATAGGGTTTATTTAAAACTAGAAAATGATCATCCTCATAGAGAATGTCTAATGGTCTCTCGATAGCTTCTAGAGTTTCAAAACCTTCCTCAGCAGGAATATCGATGATAACAAGGTCTCCAATATCCAATAGATAGGTTGCATTTTGTGGTTGATCATTGACCAGAATAGCTCCACCTCGAAACTTAATCTTGGCCAGAAGCCCCTTAGAAACCTCATGCTTTTTCAAAAAGGTCTTAACCTTGACATGTTCATCTGCGATAAATTCAAACCTCATTCATCCACCTCGCCGATAAAAGCATCCTTAACGCGGTTCCAGAAACTGGTATGGCTAGGTGATGCGACAAAGTGAATCTTATGATGGTCGATTTGATACTCAATACGCCCAATATTACGGAAAGAATACACGCTATTGTCAACCGAAATAGTATGGTAATCGTTTCTCGTTGGAATGAGTTCAATCTTATCCTTCTTAGGAACAATAATGGAAGAGCCCAGGGTTCGATAGACACGATTATTAAGGCTAGCAATTTCCGTTAATTGTAAAGCTTCAATGGTTGGGTGTAAAACAGCTCCGCCAAGTGATTTGTTATAGGCTGTACTACCAGTCGGTGTCGAAACTGTCAGCCCATCTCCACGAAAACGTTCAAAGTGGACACCGTTAATCACAACATCCGCCACCATGGTTCGATCAGACCTGCGGATACTGGCTTCATTTAGTGCTCTGAAAATCTTAACTTCACCATTTTCAAGAAAGACCTTCACATTCAGAACAGGGTAAGAGACTCTTGCTCCGGTATCTAGTTGCAAATTAGTCACTAGCTTGTCCAACTCAAAATCACGGTAGTCCGTATAGAAGCCCAAATGTCCAGTATGAACTCCGATAAAGCGGACCTTATCAAGTTGATTTTCGTACTTATGAAAGGCCGACAAAAGCATGCCATCCCCACCAATGGAAATAACGATATCTGGATTGGTATCATTGAGTATAAACTGATTTCTCTTCAAACGATCTCGCAATTCATACAAAACCCTTTGACTCTGTGGTTTTCTATTAGCTATCAGGTCAATTCGTTTACCTGTATTCTTCATCTGTATCGTCACTGTTCCCTACACCATCATTTAATTTTCTGCTCAAAGGATCAAAAAGGGCCTGAGCTTCTTGAATATCATCACGAATTTTACCCATTTCTTCATCCAACTGATGAGCAATCTTGGCCGTGATTTCCAGTCGCTTCTTTATCTCCTCTGGGAAATCCCCTTGGTACTTGTAGTTGAGAGAATGTTCTATCGTTGCCCAAAAATTCATAGCCAAGGTACGAATTTGAATTTCTGCTAAAATGGTCTTGGCTCCATTGATGGTGTCAACCGTATATTCTACTACCACATGGTAGGAACGGTAGCCCGAAGCCTTTCGATGAGTAATGTAATCGCGCTCCTGTATGATCCGCATATCCTGACGTTTACGCAAAATAGCCACAACTTCTTGGACGTCATCTACAAACTGGACCATCACACGCAAACCAGCAATATCCTGCAAATCGGGTTCTAAGGTCGCATAAGTAATGCCACGACGAGCCATTTTTTCCTTGATGCTCTCAATTGGCTTGACTCGACCAGTCACAAACTCAATCGGAGAATGCTTATTTTGTTTACGATATTGCTTACGAATACCACGAAGTTTAATTTTTAACTCACCAACAGCTTGAATGTAAGGATCTAGAAATTCTTCCCATTCTAAGGTCATATATTCTCCCTTGTTCTCATATTATCCTTCAAAAATATCTTTGATTTTTTCTCCAGATTCATATACAATAAATACAATGCTTATTATACCATAAATCCGCTTTCATTGATAAAGAAAAGGTAAGAAAATTGAAACATTTAGAAATTGAATTGAAAACACTATTGAAAAAAGATGAATACAATCGTCTAAAAGACCAGTTCACAGGTGTCACTCCTGTTCTTCAAAAAAATTACTACATCGACACGCCTGATTTTGAACTGCGAGAAAAGAAAGTCGCTATGCGCATTCGAACCTTTGAAGACTGGGCAGAATTGACACTCAAAGTCCCGCAAAGTGTTGGAAACATGGAATACAACCAAAAATTGCAACTAAAAGATGCTGAAAACTATCTGATCAAGGAAGAACTTCCTCAGGGGCTGGTTCTTGATGAATTAGCGAAACATGGTATCCAAACTAGTGAGTGGCATGTGCTTGGTTGTCTCACAACGCTTCGCTATGAAATGCAAACAGCTATTGGTCTCATGGCACTGGATGAGAGTCAGTACTTTGATATTACAGATTACGAATTAGAGCTTGAAGTGGAAAATCACGAGCAAGGCAAACAGGATTTCCAACAATTTTTAGAGGATAATCAGATTTCCTACCAAAAAGCTCCCTCAAAATTGGTCCGATTTGTCAAAAGCATGAAAAATAGCTGAAATAATCTCTATTTTTTGATAAAATAGAAAAGATAAAAATACACAAATCCCAGTTCATATATGTAAGGCAAATATAACTAGGATTTATAAAGTTTACAGAGGACGGTCTATAATGTCAGATAGAAAAAACATGAAACTTTTCGCACTCAACTCTAACCAAGAGATTGCACAGAAAATTGCACAAGCTGTTGGTGTCCCACTTGGAAAACTATCATCACGTCAATTTTCAGACGGAGAAATCCAAGTAAATATCGAAGAAAGTGTCCGTGGTTATGATGTTTACATCATCCAATCAACAAGTTTCCCTGTTAACAACCACCTAATGGAATTGTTAATCATGGTAGATGCTTGTGTGCGCGCAAGTGCCCACAGTATCAACGTTGTCCTTCCATATTTTGGCTATGCACGTCAAGACCGCATTGCTTCACCACGTGAACCACTTACAGCAAAACTAGTTGCTAATATGCTGGTTAAGGCTGGTGTTGACCGTGTCCTTACGCTTGATTTGCATGCTGTTCAGGTGCAAGGCTTCTTTGATATTCCTGTTGACAACCTCTACACAGTTCCCCTATTTGCAAAACATTACTGCGATAAGGGCCTACTCGGTTCAGATGTTGTCGTGGTTAGCCCTAAAAATTCAGGTGTGAAACGTGCTCGTAGCTTGGCTGAGTATCTTGATGCTCCTATCGCCATTATCGACTACCCTCAAGACGATGCAACTCGTAACGAAGGTTATATTATCGGTGATGTTGAAGGTAAGAAAGCTATCTTGATTGACGATATTTTAAATACAGGACGTACCTTCTCTGAAGCTGCTAAAATCGTTGAACGTGAAGGGGCTACAGAAATTTATGCTGTTTCTAGTCATGGTCTCTTCGTTGAGGGAGCTGCTGAACTTCTTGACAATACTAATATTAAGGAAATTCTTGTAACTGATTCAGTAGCAACAAAAGAAAAAACTCCTAAAAACGTATGCTACATCACTGCTAGTGAGTTAATTGGTGATGCCATCGTCCGTATCCACGAAAGAAAACCAGTCAGCCCACTCTTTGCTTACAACAAAAAGAAATAAGGTGATTCTTTGATTTATTTGGACAATGCTGCAACGACTCCTATGTCAGCAGTTGCTATTTCAGCGATGACCAAGGTTATGCAAGAAACCCATGGCAATCCATCTAGTATTCATGGTCATGGTCGGCAAGCTGGCAAACTCTTGCGAGAAGCCCGTCAGGAACTAGCCCAGTTACTGGGGACAAAACCTCAACATATCTTTTTCACTTCTGGTGGGACAGAAGGCAACAATACTGCCATCATTGGCTACTGCCTTCGTCACCAAGAGCAAGGAAAACATATCATCACAACTGCCATTGAGCACCATGCCGTCCTTGAAACCATTGATTACTTGGTTCAATACTTCGGTTTTGAAGTAACAATTATCCAGCCAGAAAATCAAGAAATCACAGCTCAACAAATTCAAAAGGTTTTACGTGACGATACGATTTTGGTTTCTACCATGTTTGCTAATAATGAGACAGGAAACCTATTGCCCATTGCTGAAATCGGCCAAATACTCAAGCAACACCCTGCTGCCTATCATGTCGATGCAGTTCAGGCTATTGGTAAAGTCCCTATACACCCAGAAGAATTGGGCATTGATTTTCTCACTGCTTCTGCCCATAAATTCCATGGTCCCAAGGGAGTCGGTTTTCTCTACGCTTCTAGCATGGATTTTGATTCCTATCTACATGGTGGTGACCAAGAACAGAAAAAACGTGCAGGGACTGAAAATCTAGCTGCCATCGTAGGCATGGTTGCAGCCCTAAAAGAGGACCTAGAAAAACAAGAAGAACATTTTCAACATGTACAAAATCTAGAAACTGCCTTTCTTGCAGAGCTAGAGGGAGTTCAGTATTACCTGAATAGAGGCGAACACCATCTCCCTTATGTTCTCAATATTGGATTTCCTGGCCAGAAAAATGACCTCTTACTCCTTCGTCTAGATTTGGCTGGAATTTCAATCTCTACTGGCTCAGCCTGCACTGCAGGCATTGTCCAATCCAGCCATGTTCTTGAAGCTATGTACGGAGCAAATTCAGAACGCTTGAAGGAATCCGTTCGTATCAGTTTGTCGCCACAAAATACTGTTGAAGACCTACAAACCCTCGCAAAAACCTTAAAAGAAATTATCGGAGGTTAGCCATATGGCATTTGAAAAAACCATTCAGTTAAAAAATTGTCGTTACGACTACACTCTTAGCCCTTCTGTTAAAAAATTCACCCTTAAGGACAATACCTTTTTTGAGACTAAGGTTGGTAACTATGAATTGACTCGCCTTTTGGAAAAAGTTCCGAACAGCGGTGAGGGATTCCAACTCAAAATCATCATTAACAAGGAACTTACAGGAGCTAAAATCAATATCACTGACAAGTTTGGTCTTCGTCTGGTTGATATTTTCAAATCAGAAGACCACCACATTCATCAGGAAAAATTCTACTTCCTCATGGATAGTTTAGTAGAACGTGGTGTCTTTACAAAATCGGAAAGATAGGTCCCATATGTTTGAACTGACCTATAAGGACAGCTATCATGTAGAGCGCACTCTCAAGTATGAGGATTACGAGGCTCTCATGCTTGCTCTGTCAGGATGTGTGACTCTGCCAGATACACTTTATGTAACTTCTTTGACCTTTAAAGGGCGGGAAGTTTACCAAGGACTGGTCGGAGACCTCTACCGTTTTCTATCACATGCAGATTTTTTACATCAAAACTAAGATTTTTCTTAGTTTTTTCTTATTTTTGTTGATTTTTTCACAATGTTTCTATAAAATAGAAGAATAGAAAGGTTGTGATTTTGTGAAAGATAAACAGTCTGCTATTCCGAAAGCTACAGCAAAAAGACTCTCTCTCTACTATCGAATTTTTAAGAGATTTCATGCAGAAAAGATTGAACGTGCCAACTCTAAACAAATTGCAGAGGCCATCGGTATTGATTCAGCGACAGTTCGTCGTGATTTTTCCTATTTTGGTGAACTAGGTCGGCGTGGATTTGGCTATGATGTCAAAAAACTGATGACATTTTTTGCCGATTTGCTTAACGATAACTCCATCACCAATGTCATGCTGGTAGGTATTGGAAATATGGGCCATGCCCTTCTCCACTACCGCTTCCACGAACGTAACAAGATGAAGATTATCATGGCCTTTGACCTAGATGACCATCCTGAGGTCGGTACCCAAACTCCTGACGGGATTCCCATTTACGGGATTTCTCAAATCAAGGAAAAAATCAAGGATGCTGACGTGAAGACTGCTATCCTGACCGTTCCCAGCGTTAAGTCACAAGAGGTTGCTAATCTCTTGGTGGATGCTGGCGTGAAAGGAATTCTCAGTTTTTCACCAGTCCATCTACATTTACCAAAAGACGTGGTCGTTCAGTATGTCGATTTGACAAGCGAACTCCAAACCCTCCTCTATTTCATGCGAAGAGAGGATTAGAAAGCGAACATCATTTTATGAAAAAACCAGTTATTGGGATTACAGGAAACGAAAAAACTCATCCAGATGATAACATCATGATGAGCTACGCAGCAAAAGGCTTTGTTGAAGGCGTTAAAGACGCTGGAGGGATTCCCATCATCCTACCGATTGGTGATCAAGAAATGGCCTGCCACTATATCAGTATGATTGACAAGCTCATCTTAACGGGTGGGCAAAATGTTGATCCAAAATTCTATGGTGAACCAAAAACTATCGATAGTGATGACTACCATCTTCAAAGAGATATCTTTGAACTAGCCCTCATCAAGGAAGCTATTAAACAGAAAAAGCCTATTTTCTCCGTCTGTCGTGGGACTCAACTCTTTAACGTTGCCATGGGTGGAACTTTGTATCAAGATATCGAAGACCACTGGCAAGATTGTTCTGCCGAGTACACAACTCAACGCTTAGTAACAGAACCAGATACTGTTCTCCGAGCAATCTATGGGGAAATTTCCCATATCAACTCCTTCCACCATCAGAGCATCAAGGATTTGGCCCCCAACTTAAAAGTTGTGGCTCACGATCCCAAAGATGGCATTATTGAAGCTGTTATGAGCACGAATGATGTTGCCTTTCTCGGTGTTCAATGGCATCCAGAATTTCTTTTTGAAAATCGTCCCAAAGATAAAAAACTCTTTGACTATGTCGTTAATGAACTTTAAATTAAATCTGTTTTTTCACGATAACTAAAGTAACTAGAATGAGAGACAATCAAATGGTCCAAGAGGACAATCCCCATCAGTTCACAGGCTTCTTTGACTAGTTTAGTGACATGATCATCATTTCGGCTAGGCGCTACTGCTCCTGAAGGATGATTATGAACCAAGATAAGAGAAGTCGCCATATGCTTGATGGCATAGTGAAGAATCTCTCGCGGTTCAGCGATACTACGAGTGGCAGAACCAATAAAAATGGTCTGTTGATGGATGATTTGATTTTGAGTATTGAGATAGAGCGCCACTAGGTGCTCTTGTTTTTTATGTCCCAACTCCTGCTGCATCTTCTTGGCCAACTTTTGACTGCTGAGAATACTTTCCATCTCAAGGGTCTCATGTTTGTGAATACGATGACCTAGCTCAATCATAGCTTGTAATTCTATGGCCTTAACACGCCCGATACCAGATAGACTCTGCAACTCCTGCAGGGTCATTTTTTTCAAATCAGTTAGGCTTGAAAGATTGCTCAAGACTTTCTGGGCAATTTCAAAAACGCTAGCTTGACGTGTTCCTGTCCTGAGTAAAATAGCTAGCAACTCTTGATTACTGAGCGCTTCTACTCCTTCCTTGGCCAGTCTTTCTCTTGGTAATAGTGAATCTTCTTGAAATGAAATACTATACATAAAAATCCTCCTCACTTTATTATTCGTGAGAAGGATGGAAAATTAGATTTTTTTCTCAATTGGAGCCACACTGGCTAAAAGTTTTTTCAAACCTACTTCTGGGAAATTGATTTTTAATTCCTGCGTAGCACCGCTTCCTGAAACTTCCAAAACAGTTCCCTCTCCCCATTTCTTGTGGAGAGCAATGTCACCAATGGACCAATTTGCCTCGCTAGACGCTGATTTTGCTCCAGCTGTAAATTGACCAAATGGAAGACCGCTTGACTGGATAGATTTTGGGGCAGCACTGCGTTTACGGTCTTGAAGGGCCTGGGCAAGACTCATACCTTGACCAAAGGCAATCCCACCACTGCTATAAGATGCTTTAAAGCTTGTATTTGCAGGACGGGCCAGACCTTGATACTCAAGCAAATCTGAACTGATTTCGTTAATAAAACGAGTCGGACGGTTGTAGTTGGTACGACCAAAAAGCAGGCGCGAATTAGCATTGGTCAGATAGAGTATTTTCTCTGCACGCGTAATTCCTACATAGGCCAGACGGCGTTCTTCTTCTAATTCATCTGGATCTTCAGCGGCACGACTAAGCGGAAAGACATTTTCTTCCATCCCAATCAAAAAGACAACTGGAAACTCAAGACCTTTGGAAGCATGCAGGGTCATCAGGGTAACTTCTGATGTCTCCTGACTACCTGAATCTGTGTCGGCAATCAAGGCCAAGTCATTTAAGAAACGACTCAGTTTGTCCAGACCAGTTTCTTCTTCTGGCCCATCAGAGGTGTCATCAAAGTTTTTTGTAACAGAAAGGAACTCTTCGATATTTTCAACTCGAGCTTTGCTTTCTAGAGTCGCTTGGGCATTAAGAATATCGACGTAACCTGTTTTTTCTAGAACCGCCTCAACCAACTCAGTAATGCTTAAGCGGTCCAATTGCTCTCGCAAATCCAGAATCATATTGGCAAAATCCCAGATAGACTGGGCTGCTTTACCCTTGATACCAGACAACATAATATTGGCAGAAGCATCTAGCATAGACATGTCCTGCATATTCGCAAAATCACGGATTTTCTCAACAGTGCCTGGGCCAATTCCACGCTTCGGTTCGTTGATAATGCGCTCAAAACTGATATTGTCACTCAAATTTGCAATGAGGTTAAGATAAGCGATAATATCACGAATTTCTTTACGGCTGTAGAACTTTGTTCCTCCAACCATGGTATAAGGGATGTTTGACTTGAGCAGGGCTTCCTCAATAGTACGAGACTGGGCGTTTGTACGATAGAGAACTGCAAAATCCTTGTGAAGGAAGTTTTGACTGCGACCAAGTTCATCAATAGTTTTAGCCACAAATACAGCCTCATCTAGTTCATCATTGGCACGATAGTAAACGATTTGCTCCCCATCTGCATTCTGGGTCCAGAGATTTTTAGGACGACGATTTTTATTGTTTTTAATAACTTCATTAGCTGCTTGAAGAATAGTCTTCGTAGAGCGATAATTTTCTTCTAACAAAACAACCTTGGCTTGAGGATAATCTTTCTCAAAATCTAAGATATTCTGCATATCAGCACCACGCCAACCATAGATAGACTGGTCTGCATCCCCAACCACACAGATATTTTTAAAACGGGAGGCCAAGAGTTTGACCAGTTGGTACTGGGCATGGTTGGTATCTTGGTACTCATCAACGTGGATGTATTGGAACTTTTGCTGGTAGTAGGTCAAGACATCAGGATTTTGATCAAAGAGACGCAAGGTCAGCATAATCAAGTCATCAAAGTCAACCGACTCAGACTGACGAAGCTCTTTTTGGTAAGCAGTGTAACACTGCGCCACGATTTGCGTGTACATATCTCCAGCTTGAGCAGCATAAGCCACATCATCAATCAAATCATTCTTAGCATTTGAAATAGTCCCTAAGATACTCCGTTCATTCCATTTTTTAGGATCCAAATTCAACTGCTTTAGAATGCGTTTCATAAGAGTTCGCTGCTCCCCTGGATCTACAATAGTAAAATTGCGGTTGTAGCCAATATGGTCCGCATCACGACGCAAAATACGAACACACATGGAGTGGAAGGTCGCAATCAAACAGTCCTGAGTGGCTGGATTAAGGTTATAAGCACGCTCTTTCATCTCACGTGCAGCCTTGTTGGTAAAGGTAATGGCCAAGATATTCCAAGGATTGACCAGCTTTTCATCAATCAAATAAGCTATGCGGTGGGTCAAAACACGGGTCTTTCCAGACCCTGCCCCTGCCATGATTAACAAGGGGCCTTCTGTCGTTTGTACCGCCTCAGCCTGACGGTCATTCATTCCATTTAATAATGAGTTCATCTTCTCTTCCTTACTCTTGAAGTCAATATTTCTATTATATCAGAAATCAGGGAAAATATCTTTACCTAGACCGGTTACGACTAGTAAACAACTCTCTCATCAGCTGAAGACAAGGCCTTATATCTAGATAAAAAATGAGCTTGGATAGTATTTCCAAACTCATTTGAATTCAATTAAACTATTAGAACAAGCCTAGAACGGTTCCATCGCTTTCAACATCCATGTTGAGGGCTGCTGGTCGTTTTGGAAGTCCTGGCATGGTCATGACATCGCCAGTTAAGGCAACGATGAAGCCTGCACCTAATTTTGGCACCAATTCGCGAATGGTAATTTCAAAGTTTTCAGGTGCTCCAAGTGCATTTGGATTGTCTGAGAAGCTATACTGGGTCTTAGCCATACAGATTGGTAATTTGTCCCATCCGTTTTGAACGATTTGAGCGATTTGTGTTTGAGCTTTCTTCTCAAAGTTTACTTTGCTACCACGGTAGATTTCAGTAACAATCTTTTCAATCTTTTCTTGAACAGAAAGGTCGTTGTCATACAAACGTTTATAGTTAGCTGGATTTTCAGAGATAGTCTTAGCAACTGTTTCGGCAAGCGCTACTCCACCTTCTGCACCATCAGCCCAGACACTAGCCAACTCAACTGGTACATCGATTGAAGCACAGAGTTCTTTCAAGGCTGCAATTTCAGCTTCTGTATCAGATACAAATTCGTTAATAGCTACAACTGCTGGAATACCGAACTTACGGATGTTCTCAACATGGCGTTTCAAGTTGGCAAAACCGGTACGAACAGCTTCTACGTTTTCTTCAGTCAGAGCGTCTTTAGCCACACCACCATTCATCTTAAGGGCACGAAGGGTTGCAACAATGACAACTGCATCTGGAGATGTTGGCAAGTTTGGTGTCTTAATATCAAGGAATTTCTCAGCACCAAGGTCTGCACCAAAACCAGCTTCAGTAACTGTGTAATCAGCCAAGTGAAGGGCTGTGCTTGTTGCCAAAACTGAATTACATCCATGAGCAATATTGGCAAATGGACCACCGTGTACAAAGGCAGGAGTTCCGTAAATTGTCTGAACCAAGTTTGGCTTAATAGCGTCCTTCAAGATCAATGCTAAAGCACCTTCAACCTGCAAATCACCAACAGAAACTGGAGTACGGTCATAACGATAACCAATAACGATATTCGCCAAACGGCGTTTCAAGTCCTCGATGTCTGTTGCCAAGCAAAGAATTGCCATGATCTCTGAAGCAACTGTAATGTCAAAGCCATCCTCACGTGGAATACCATTTAGAGGGCCACCAAGCCCAACTGTTACATGGCGAAGAGCACGGTCGTTCAAGTCCACAACACGTTTCCAAAGGATACGACGTTGGTCAATTCCCAACTCATTCCCTTGGTGCAAGTGGTTGTCAATCAAGGCAGAAAGCGCATTGTTGGCAGTCGTAATGGCATGCATGTCTCCAGTGAAGTGAAGGTTGATGTCTTCCATTGGCAGAACTTGAGCGTAACCACCACCAGCGGCACCACCCTTGATACCCATTACTGGACCAAGAGATGGTTCGCGAATAGCAATCATTGTTTTCTTGCCAATCTTGTTCAAGGCATCCGCAAGACCAATGGTAATAGTTGATTTTCCTTCACCTGCAGGTGTTGGATTGATGGCAGTAACCAGAATCAATTTTCCAACTGGATTGCTCTCAACTGCACGAATTTTATCAAAGCTGAGCTTAGCCTTGTACTTTCCGTACAACTCCAAATCGTCGTAAGAAATACCAAGTTTCTCTACAACATCAACAATTGGCTTTAGCTCAATACTCTGTGCGATTTCAATATCTGTTTTCATTCAAAACTCCTCTAACCTCTTATATGATAACTCATTATAACACAAAACAAGATTTTTAACATCCTAAAACTCTCTAAACGTTCGTAAATATCCCTGTTTTTAAGGTTTTTAGAGTCCTTTCTTAAATTTTATATGGCTTTATAGTTTGAAACTATAGTAAATCTTCGTTTTTACCAAAAATTTATCGCTTTCATTTTACTTACCGTTTATTTTTGTGTACAATAGTGCTATGAAAATTTTAGTTACATCGGGCGGTACCAGTGAAGCCATCGATAGCGTCCGCTCTATCACTAACCATTCTACCGGTCGTTTGGGGAAAATCATCACAGAAACCCTGCTTGCTGCAGGGCATGAAGTTTGTTTAATAACGACAAAAAGAGCTTTGAAACCAGAATCCCATCCCAACCTAAGTATTCGAGAAATTAACAATACCAAGGACCTTCTACTGGAAATGCAAGAACGTGTTCAGGATTATCAGGTCTTGATTCACTCAATGGCGGTATCCGACTACACTCCTGTTTATATGACAGGGCTGGAGGAAGTTCAGGCTAGCTCTAATCTAGAAGAATTTTTAAGCAAGCAAAATCATCAAGCTAAGATTTCTTCAACTGATGATGTTCAAGTTTTGTTCCTTAAAAAGACACCCAAAATCATCTCTCTAGTCAAGGAGTGGAATCCTGCTATTCATCTGATTGGTTTCAAACTGCTGGTTGATATTTCTGAGGATTATCTCATCGAGATTGCCAGAAAAAGTCTTATCAATAACCAAGCAGACTTGATTATTGCAAATGACCTCACTCAAATCTCAGCAAACCAGCATCGTGCAATCTTTGTTGAAAAAGATCAGCTTCAAACAGTCCAGACTAAAGAAGAAATTGCAGAACTCCTCCTTAAAAAAATTCAAGCCTATCATTCATAGAAAGGAAAGCTATGGCACATATTCTCTTGGCTGTAACGGGCTCAATCGCCTCTTACAAGTCGGCAGATTTAGTCAGTTCTCTAAAAAAACAAGGCCACCAAGTCACTGTTTTAATGACTCAGGCTGCTACAGAGTTTATCCAACCTTTGACACTACAGGTACTCTCACAGAACCCTGTCCACTTGGATGTCATGAAGGAACCCTATCCTGATCAGGTCAATCATATCGAACTTGGAAAAAAGGCGGATTTATTTATTGTGGCCCCTGCAACTGCTAACACTATTGCAAAACTAGCCCACGGCTTTGCGGACAACATGGTGACCAGTACGGCTCTAGCCTTGCCAAGTCATATCCCAAAACTCATCGCACCAGCAATGAATACAAAAATGTATGACCATCCGGCAACTCAGGCTAATCTGAAAACATTAGAAAGCTACGGCTATCAGCTGATTGCTCCTAAGGAATCCCTACTAGCTTGTGGCGACCATGGACGAGGAGCTTTAGCCGACCTCACAATTATTTTAGAAAGAATAAAGGAAACTCTCGATGAAAAAACGCTCTAACATTGCACCTATTGCTATCTTTTTTGCAACCATGCTCGTGATACACTTTCTGAGCTCACTTATCTTTAACCTTTTTCCATTCCCAATCAAACCGACTATCGTTCATATTCCTGTCATTATTGCCAGCATTATTTACGGCCCACGAGTTGGGGTTACACTTGGATTTTTGATGGGGTTACTTAGTTTGACGGTTAATACAATTACGATTCTACCGACAAGCTACCTCTTCTCCCCATTTGTACCAAACGGAAACATCTACTCAGCTATCATTGCAATTGTCCCACGTATTTTGATTGGTTTAACTCCGTATCTAGTTTATAAACTGATGAAAAATAAAACTGGTCTTATTTTAGCTGGTGCCCTTGGTTCACTTACTAACACAGTCTTTGTACTTGGTGGAATTTTCTACCTTTTTGGAAATGTCTTTGATGGTAATATCCAAAAACTCCTAGCAACCGTTATCTCAACAAATTCGATTGCCGAATTAGTCATTTCCGCAATTCTTACTCTAGCTATTGTTCCAAGACTACAGACTTTGAAAAAATAAAAACATCTCCACTTTCAAGCTTGAAGGTGGAGATGTTGCTCTATACAGTTTTTTTTAGTGAAATCTTTACCAATATTTAATTTAAAATGACCTATAAACCCAAGTAAATCCTTGCTTTATTATCTTGTTTATAGTACTATACTAGTGTATATACAGTTAAAAGGAGATTCTTATGAACACGCGGAAAAAAACACAATTTATGACAATGACTGCCCTCTTGACGGCTATTGCAATTTTGATTCCAATTGTTATGCCTTTCAAGATTGTCATTCCACCTGCTTCTTACACTTTGGGTAGCCACATAGCTATTTTTATCGCTATGTTCTTGTCGCCCTTGATGGCCATCTTTGTCATCATAGCCTCTAGTTTTGGATTTTTGATGGCTGGCTATCCCATGGTTATCGTTTTTCGAGCTTTTTCACATATCTTTTTTGGAACTTTGGGAGCTTTTTACTTGAAGAAATTTCCTGAAACGTTGGAAAACTCCAAAACCTCTTGGATTTTCAACTTTGTGTTAGCGCTTGTCCATGCCCTTGCTGAAGTATTAGCCTGTGTCCTTTTTTACGCAACTTCTGGTACCAATGTAGAAAATATGTTTTATGTTCTATTTGTGCTAGTTGGATTTGGTACAATTATCCATAGTATGGTAGACTATACATTAGCACTAGCTGTCTATAAAGTGCTTCGAAAACGCCGTTAAAAGGAAAAGCTATGACAAAAGATCGCAAACAAGCTCTGCTCCAACTCTTGAAAGAAGCTCCTAAAGCCCTTAATGGCCAAAGTTTGGCGGAACATTTTCATGTCACACGTCAGGTCATTGTGCAGGACATTGCAATTTTGAGAGCCGATGGTGCTCCTATCCTATCCACTAATCGTGGCTACGTCTATAAGCAAATTGATACCAATCCTTATGTCCATAAACTTTTCAAGGTGAAACATGAAGTTGAAGAAATCGGTCAAGAACTCCTTGCTATCGTCGATAATGGAGGACGTGTCCAGAATACTTTGATTGACCATCCCGTTTATGGAGAAATTGAAACCTTGCTTAAACTGTCTTGCCGCAGAGATGTTCAACATTTTCTAGAACAAGTCGAGCATTCTGATTTTAGACCTTTATCTGAATTAACAGATGGTGTCCATTACCACCTAGTCGAAGCCGAAACACAACAAGACCTCCACTATATCGAGGAGGCCTTGGATCAGCTCGGTTATTTAGTAAAAGACTAGAAGATTTTCTTCTCCCAATCATCTTCTGTACGGCGAGGGTAGAAAAATTCAGATTTGTCCGGAGCTTCCATCATCTCCATCAAAGGTAGCATATCATAGGCCAGATCCAAGTTTGGAATCTGGTCTTTTTGCACCCAAGAAACTTCTCCTTCATCTGAAGAGCGAAGGCTACCAGAGAACTCAGTCGCCTTATAACAAATGACAATATAGCGCCCACCTGTATCTAGTGGCCAATTTTTAATGCCGACAAGTTGAGGATTTTGGATAGTCAATCCTGTTTCTTCGTAGATTTCACGAATGACAGACTCCGCAAAAGCCTCACCATTTTCAACATGACCTCCAGGAAAGGCATAACCAGACCAGCGATTTGTTTCAGGAGAGCGATACTGCATAACCACGCGCTGAGTTTCGAGGTCTTCGATCAGACAAATATTTGTTAAAATCGTTAATTGGGAACGGGACATATTTTCTCCTTTAGGTAATATTCTAATCCAACGCCTTGACTTCCAGCATCATATCACGAATCTGAGCTGCTAGTTCAAAGTCAAGCACTTCAACTGCTTCTTGCATTTGTTTTTCGAGTTTCTTGACAAGCTCTTTGCGCTCTTGTTTGTTGAGGCTATTGATGTCAACTTCCTTGTCTTCTTCCTTAGCAACTGCCTTGGTCACAGCAATCAGGTCACGGATTTCTTTCTTGATTGTCTGAGGCACAATACCGTGTTCTTCATTATAGGCCATCTGGATTTTCCGACGGCGGGCAGTTTCATCGATGGCACGTTGCATAGACTGGGTAACCGTGTCCGCATACATGATGACATGGCCTTCACTGTTACGGGCAGCACGTCCAATGGTCTGGATGAGACCACGTTCGTTACGAAGGAAACCTTCCTTGTCAGCATCGAGAATCGCTACGAGGCTCACTTCAGGAACGTCAATCCCTTCACGGAGCAGGTTGATTCCGACCAAGACATCAAAGACACCCAAGCGCAGGTCACGGATAATCTCCGTCCGTTCCAAGGTCTTAATATCCGAGTGCATGTACTTGACCTTGATACCCATTTCCTTGAAGTAGTCGGTCAAGTCTTCTGCCATTTTCTTGGTCAAGGTGGTAATAAAGGTACGTTCGTTCTTTTCAACACGGGCATTGATTTCACCTAAGAGGTCATCAATCTGTCCCATTGTCGGACGTACTTCCACCTCAGGATCCAATAGCCCTGTCGGACGAATGATTTGCTCAATCACTGTCTCGGTCTGTTCATTTTCATAGTCACCTGGTGTCGCTGAAACGTAAACAATCTGATGTACATGACTTTCAAACTCTTCACGGCGAAGAGGACGATTGTCCAAGGCTGACGGCAAACGGAAACCATAATTAACCAGCATTTCTTTACGCGAACGGTCTCCATTATACATACCTTTTATTTGTCCCATAGTCATGTGACTCTCGTCAATCATAATCAAGAAATCATCTGGGAAGAAGTCGAGAAGCGTGTAAGGAGGCTCACCCTCACTCCGTCCATCCATGTGACGTGAATAGTTCTCAACCCCGTTGGTATAGCCCATCTCACGCAACATTTCGATATCATACTCTGTCCGCTGTTTCAAACGTTGGGCTTCAAGCAATTTACCTTCCTTCTCAAAGATAGCTAGTTGCTCTTCTAATTCTGCTTGAATCTTGGCAATGGCAACTTCCATGTGGTCGTCATTGGTCACAAAGTGAGTCGCAGGGAAAATCGCTAAATGATCCACTTCTCCCAAGACCTGACCTGTCAGCGCCTCAACCTCACGGATACGGTCAATTTCGTCTCCAAAAAATTCTACTCGAAAGGCGTGTTCATCACGGGAAGCTGGGAAAATCTCCACCACATCCCCACGTACACGAAATCTGCCGCGTTGGAAATCAATATCATTTCGCTCAAACTGAATATCAACCAAGTCATTTAAGAGTTTATCACGAGAAATTTCAAGACCTGGACGGAGACTAACGACACTATCAGCGTATTCTTTGGGCGAACCCAAACCATAGATACAAGAGACTGAAGCTACGACAATAACATCATTGCGCTCCAAAAGGGCTGAAGTCGCTGAGTGTCGGAGCTTATCAATCTCGTCATTGACAGAACTATCCTTCTCAATATAGGTATCGCTTGAAGGTACATAGGCCTCAGGTTGGTAATAATCATAGTAAGATACGAAGTACTCAACAGCATTTTCAGGGAAAAATTCCTTAAACTCCCCATAGAGCTGGCCTGCTAGAGTTTTATTGTGGGCGATGACCAGAGTTGGTTTATTGACTTTGGAAATGACCTGACTCATGGTATAGGTCTTCCCTGTTCCAGTCGCCCCCATCAGAATCTGAGCTTTTTCTCCCCCCTCGATATTATCAACCAACTGCTTGATAGCTTGGGGTTGATCTCCTGATGGTTGATATTTTGATACTAGTTTAAATTGATTGTCTGTAATGCGATTGATCATAAGAATCCTCTCTCCATGTGCTATTCCTATTTTAGCATACTTATAGCATTTTCACGAAGAAAAGGACGGACCGAAGTCACATCCTTTCATTTTCTTTCTTTAATTGGTAAGCGAGATAGACAATCAAAAGTAACAAGACTAAACTTGTCATGATAGAACCTTCAATCCCAAAAAATCCTCCTGATAGCCAGCCTTGATTGCCTTGTGGTAAAAAGGTCATCAATGACGTTCCTGATGGTTGACCACTAACTAAAATCCCAAAAAGATTTCCCTGAGCAAAATTCCAGGCGCCATGAATACCTGCAACACCCCAAACTGTATCTGTTTTGAGGAGGTAAAGTGACATAGCAACTCCGAATAAAAAGAGATTCACTAGAGATAAAGGTGTAAGACCAGAATTCCCAGCATGGAGCAAAGCAAAGAATAGGCTAGATATAAGAACAGCAAGTTTTAAATTGGTTCTTGAAGCCAATTGAGGAAGGAGCCAAGCACGGGCCACCACTTCTTCTGTTGTCCCCTGTAAAATCCAAAATGGAATGGTAAAAATGACAAAGACAAGCGAGTAAAGATTTAAGTGAATGGATTCCAAACGATATTGCCCCAAGGCTACTAAACCTAACAAGGTCAGAAGAAAAAGTGCCAAACCTAAGCCAAATCCTTTAAGGAGATTGCTGAGGAAATTCTCTCTATAAAATCCCAAAGTTCGAATAGGTCTTTTCTCAACTTTTCTAGTCCATCTGAACACAGTGTTGAGTATAAAACCAAAGGCCAGTAAATCTAAAATTAAATGAAAGTCACTTGTTTTATCCATCAAGCTCTGATGCAAGGTCTGCAAGTAGGTTGCAAGATTTTGACCAGCCTCTCCAAAATTTCTAGCAAGTCCGATGAGAGCTAAGAAACTAATACCATAAAGAGTATAAGCCACAAATTCCCCTATGAAGACAAAAGCAAAGGCTAACAAGGGGCTTGTGTAAATGTTTAAACTCATTTTAGAAGTTTGGAAGTCTTTAAAAATTCTTTTGTTCTTCATATCCCTGTCCTCTTTTCTTCTACTATATACTATTATTATAGCACTTTGTGGTAGCAGTTCAAGAAAGAAATAAATAGCTTTTATGTTATATCTTCTAACATAAAAGTCCCTAGATTTGCATTTTTTTGTTTTTTCTGATATAATGGGAAAATATTCGGAAAAGGAGACTAAAAATGAAGAAAAAATTTCTAGCATTTTTGCTAATTTTATTCCCAATTTTCTCATTAGGTATTGCAAAAGCAGAGACGATTAAGATTGTGTCTGATACCGCCTATGCACCTTTTGAGTTTAAAGATTCAGATCAAACTTATAAAGGAATTGATGTTGACATTATCAACAAAGTCGCTGAGATTAAAGGATGGAATATTCAGATGTCCTATCCTGGATTTGATGCAGCGGTAAATGCGGTTCAAGCTGGTCAAGCTGACGCTATCATGGCAGGGATGACAAAGACTAAAGAACGTGAAAAAGTCTTCACCATGTCTGATACTTACTATGATACAAAAGTTGTCATTGCAACTACAAAGGCACACAAGATTAGCAAGTACGACCAATTAACTGGCAAAACCGTTGGTGTTAAAAACGGAACTGCTGCTCAACGTTTTCTTGAAACAATCAAAGATAAATACGGTTTTACTATTAAAACATTTGACACTGGTGATTTGATGAACAACAGCTTGACTGCTGGTGCTATCGATGCTATGATGGATGACAAACCTGTTATCGAGTATGCCATTAACCAAGGTCAAGACCTCCATATTGAAATGGATGGTGAAGCTGTAGGAAGTTTTGCTTTTGGTGTGAAAAAAGGAAGTAAATACGAGCACCTGGTGACTGAATTTAACCAAGCCTTGGCTGAAATGAAAAAAGATGGAAGTCTTGATAAAATCATCAAGAAATGGACTGCATCATCTTCTTCAGCAGTGCCAACTACAACGACTGCAGCAGGTCTAAAAGCAACTCCTGTTAAAGCTAAATACATCATTGCCAGTGATTCTTCTTTTGCACCTTTTGTGTTCCAAAACTCAAGTAACCAATTTACTGGTATTGATATGGACTTGATTAAGGCAATCGCTAAAGACCAAGGTTTTGAAGTTGAAATCACCAACCCTGGTTTCGATGCCGCTATCAGTGCTGTTCAAGCTGGACAAGCTGATGGTATCATTGCTGGTATGTCTGTTACAGATGCTCGTAAGGCAACTTTTGACTTCTCAGAATCCTACTACACTGCTAATACTATCCTTGGTGTCAAAGAATCAAGTACCATTGCTTCTTATGAAGATTTGAAAG
This sequence comes from Streptococcus sp. CF7_Ac1-8, assembly GCF_024295435.1. Classification (GTDB taxonomy): domain Bacteria; phylum Bacillota; class Bacilli; order Lactobacillales; family Streptococcaceae; genus Streptococcus; species Streptococcus mitis_AP. Next base: position 213,052 of record NZ_JANCPI010000001.1, read on the forward strand.
GGAAGACAGTCGGTGTTAAAAACGGAACCGCTTCTCAAACCTTCCTAACAGAAAATCAAAGCAAATACGGTTACAAAATCAAAACCTTCGCTGATGGTTCTTCAATGTATGACAGTTTAAACACTGGTGCCATTGATGCCGTTATGGATGATGAGCCTGTTCTCAAATATTCTATCAGCCAAGGTCAAAAATTGAAAACTCCAATCGCTGGAACTCCAATCGGTGAAACAGCCTTTGCCGTTAAAAAAGGAGCAAATCCAGAATTGATTGAAATGTTCAACAACGGACTTGCAAACCTTAAAGCAAACGGTGAATTCCAAAAGATTCTTGACAAATACCTAGCTAGCGAATCTTCAACTACTTCAACAAGCACTGTTGACGAAACAACTATCTGGGGCTTGCTTCAAAATAACTACAAACAGCTCCTTAGCGGACTTGGTATCACTCTTGCTCTAGCTCTTATCTCATTTGCTATTGCTATTGTTATCGGGATTATCTTCGGTATGTTTAGCGTTAGCCCCTACAAATCTCTTCGTGTGATCTCTGAGATTTTCGTTGACGTTATCCGTGGTATTCCTTTGATGATTCTTGCAGCCTTCATCTTCTGGGGAATTCCAAACTTCATCGAGTCCATCACAGGCCAACAAAGTCCAATTAACGACTTTGTAGCTGGTACCATTGCCCTATCACTCAATGCTGCTGCTTATATCGCTGAAATCGTTCGTGGTGGTATTCAGGCCGTTCCGGTTGGCCAAATGGAAGCCAGCCGAAGCTTGGGTATCTCTTATGGAAAAACCATGCGTAAGATTATCTTGCCACAAGCGACTAAATTGATGTTGCCAAACTTTGTTAACCAATTCGTTATCGCTCTTAAAGATACAACCATCGTATCTGCTATCGGTTTGGTTGAACTCTTCCAAACTGGTAAGATTATCATCGCCCGTAACTACCAAAGTTTCAAGATGTATGCAATCCTTGCTATCTTCTATCTTGTAATTATCACACTTTTGACTAGACTAGCGAAACGCTTAGAAAAGAGGATTCGTTAATGGCAAAATTAAAAATTGATGTAAATGATTTACACAAGCACTATGGAAAAAATGAGGTTCTAAAAGGAATCACAACTAAATTCTATGAAGGAGATGTTGTTTGTATCATCGGTCCTTCAGGATCTGGTAAGTCGACCTTCCTCCGTAGCCTTAATCTTCTAGAAGAAGTTACGAGCGGTCACATCACTGTGAACGGCTATGACTTAACTGAAAAAACAACCAACGTTGACCACGTTCGTGAAAATATCGGAATGGTGTTCCAACACTTTAACCTCTTCCCTCATATGTCTGTATTGGACAACATTACTTTTGCTCCTATCGAGCACAAGTTGATGACTAAGGAAGAAGCTGAGAAATTGGGAATGGAGTTGCTTGACAAGGTTGGGCTAGCAGATAAAGCTAATGCTAACCCAGATAGCCTATCAGGTGGTCAAAAACAACGTGTGGCCATCGCTCGTGGACTAGCAATGAATCCAGACATCATGCTCTTTGATGAACCAACTTCTGCCCTTGACCCTGAGATGGTTGGAGACGTACTAAACGTTATGAAGGAATTGGCTGAGCAAGGTATGACCATGATTATCGTAACCCATGAGATGGGATTTGCCCGTCAAGTTGCTAACCGAGTTATCTTTACTGCAGATGGCGAATTCCTTGAAGACGGAACACCTGATCAAATTTTTGACAACCCACAACACCCACGTCTGAAAGAGTTCTTGGACAAGGTATTAAACGTCTAAACGCAAACTGTAAGGATTTCCTTGCAGTTTTTTTCTATCTCGTATTGGATTTTTTGATTTTTAGGAAAATTATGTTAGAATTAAGTTTATGAAATGAGGTTTCCTCATACCTAGCAAGACTAGGAATAAAATAGAAATTAGGTAGCTAGATGTCATCTAAGGTTATTGTTACAATTTTCGGTGCGAGTGGAGACCTGGCTAAACGCAAGCTCTACCCTTCCCTTTTTAGACTATATAAATCCGGCAATCTTTCCGAGCACTTTGCAGTCATTGGAACTGCTCGTCGTCCTTGGAGCAAGGAATATTTTGAATCTGTTGTAGTCGAATCGATCCTTGATTTGGCAGATAGTACCGAACAGGCTCAAGAGTTCGCTAGCCACTTCTACTATCAAAGTCACGATGTCAATGATACAGAACACTACATTGCTTTGCGTCAATTGCAGGCTGAACTAAATGACAAGTATCAAGCTGAACACAACAAGCTCTTCTTCTTGTCTATGGCGCCTCAATTCTTTGGAACTATCGCAAAACACCTCAAGTCTGAAAACATTGTGGATGGTAAAGGTTTTGAGCGCTTAATCGTTGAAAAACCATTTGGTACAGATTACGCAACTGCAAGCAAGTTGAATGACGAGCTCCTAGCAACATTTGACGAAGAACAAATTTTCCGTATTGACCATTATCTTGGTAAGGAAATGATCCAAAGTATCTTTGCAGTTCGCTTTGCAAACTTGATTTTTGAAAATGTTTGGAACAAGGATTTTATCGACAATGTTCAAATTACTTTTGCAGAGCGCTTGGGTGTAGAAGAACGTGGTGGCTACTATGACCAATCTGGTGCCCTCCGCGACATGGTACAAAACCATACACTACAACTGCTTTCTCTCCTTGCCATGGACAAGCCAGCAAGCTTCACAAAAGACGAGATTCGTGCTGAGAAGATTAAGGTCTTTAAAAACCTCTATCACCCAACTGATGAAGAACTTAAAGAATACTTTATCCGTGGTCAATACCGCTCTGGTAAGATTGATGGCATGAAATATATCTCTTATCGTAGCGAGCCAAATGTAAATCCAGAATCAACAACTGAAACCTTTGCATCTGGTGCCTTCTTTGTAAACAGCGATCGATTCCGTGGCGTTCCTTTCTTCTTCCGTACTGGTAAACGTCTGACTGAAAAAGGAACTCATGTCAACATCGTCTTTAAACAAATGGATTCTATCTTTGGAGAACCACTTGCTCCAAACATTTTGACCATCTATATCCAACCAACAGAAGGCTTCTCTCTTAGCCTAAATGGGAAGCAAGTAGGAGAAGAATTTAACTTGGCTCCTAACTCACTTGATTACCGTACAGATGCGACTGCAACTGGTGCTTCCCCAGAACCATACGAGAAATTAATCTATGATGTCTTAAATAACAACTCAACTAACTTTAGCCACTGGGATGAGGTTGGTGCATCATGGAAATTGATTGACCGTATCGAAGAACTCTGGGCTGAAAATGGTGCCCCACTTCATGACTATAAAGCTGGAAGCATGGGACCTCAAGCAAGCTTTGACTTACTTGAAAAATTCGGTGCTAAATGGACTTGGCAACCAGATATCGCTTATCGTCAAGATGGTCGTTTAGAATAAAAAAAATCCTGCAAGTTTGTGCCTTGCAGGATTTTTGCTTCTGATTAGATTAAGCCTTCTAAGAGACCCTTCATAAAGTTTTCTGAGTTAAACTCTCCAATATCATCGATTTTTTCACCAAAACCAATCAATTTTACAGGAATATTGAGTTCTTCACGGATGGCTAAAACAACACCACCTCGAGCAGTTCCATCAATCTTAGTCAAGACAATTCCAGTTAATGGCGTTATTTTTGAAAATTCTTTGGCCTGTACAAGAGCGTTTTGACCTGTTGATGCATCAAGTGCCAAGAAGGTTTCATGCGGAGCTTCTGGCACAACACGTTTGATGATACGACCAATCTTTTCTAGCTCGGCCATAAGGTTATCCTTATTTTGCAGACGACCTGCAGTATCGATCATGAGAATATCGATACCTTCAGATACGGCACGTTCCATGCCATCAAAGACCACACTGGCTGGGTCAGCTTTTTCAGCTCCAGTTACTACTGGAACATCTACACGACGGCCCCATTCTGCTAGCTGGGCTACTGCCCCTGCACGGAAGGTATCTGCCGCAACCAACATGACTTTCTTGCCAGCTTGTTTGTAGCGGTGGGCTAGTTTCCCGATAGAAGTTGTTTTCCCAACACCATTGACCCCGACAAAGAGCATGACTGTCAAGCCATCTTGGAAGTGGATTCTTTCATCGTAGTTGCCATCCTTTTCATAAAGCTCAACCAATTTCTCAATGATGACACGGCGAAGTGCGTCAGGTTTCTTGGCGTTTTCAAGCTTGGCTTCGTAGCGTAGCTCCTCTGTTAAGTTAGAAGCGACCTGGACACCAACATCACTCATAATTAGCAGTTCTTCCAGTTCCTCGAAAAATTCTTCATCAACAGAGCGGAAATTGGCAAAGAAGGCATTCAAACGAGCACCAAATCCTGTACGAGTTTTCTTGAGACTGCGGTCATATTTTTCCTGAACAGTCTCTTCTACTTGAGTCGTTTCTGCTTCAAGAACTTCAGAATTATTTTCTTCTACAGTCTCTAGGAGCTCCGTATTCTCTTCCTCTGTGACTTCTTCTGAGTTTGGAAATTCTTCTATTTCTTCTTGAGAAACTTCTACAGTTGGTTCTGAATCCAGACTTTCTTCAACTGTGTCTTGATTTTCCTCTTCTTGGAGCAGAGCTTCTTCAGAACTTTCAACTTCTGCTTCTTCATGAGGAAGTTCCTCAGCTTCTGTTAAGGCTGGCTCAACATCTTCAGACAAATCAAGATTTTCCAGAGCTTCTTTTACAACTTCTTCGATTTTAGGTTCTTCTTTTTTTCCGAATAGACGGTCAAACAATCCCATATCTTAGTTCTCCTTTAGCACATATTCTTCGATAGCCCAGGCGACAGCTTCCTCATCATTGGTCATTGGGGTCACCACATTTGCGACTGCCTTGACTTCAGGAACAGCGTTTTGCATGGCAACACCGAGCCCTGCCCATTCAATCATAGAAAGGTCATTGGCTTCATCACCACAGGCCATCACTTGGCTTTGGTCAATTCCAAGATGACTGATTAGTTTAGCCAAACCGGTTGCTTTGTGTACATTCTTTGGTGACCACTCTAGCAACATTTCACGTGATTTAAAGATTTCATATTGGTCAAACAATTCTGGTGAAATCTTTTGAATGGCTGCATCCAAGGGTTCTTGAGCAAAGGCAGTCACGCATTTATTGTAGGTCATTTGACTAGACAGGTCTTCAAAGTCAACTGGTACAAAAGTTAAAGCTGGATTGAATTTGGCATAAAGACTTTCTTGGTCCGATTGGATTTGATAAACAGTTCCTTCTGAGATGGCGTCAAGAGGCAGTGACAATTTCTCTGTTTCTTCATACAAGCGTGCCACATCATCATATGAAAAGACTGTTTTATCAAGGATTTCACCTGTATTTTTCTGAACCAAACCACCATTAAAGGTAATGGTATACTCATCTTCATGACCGTCAGTCCCCAACTCATGGAGAAAGAAATCCATAGCTTTTAAGGGACGACCAGTTGTCAATACAACTTTAATACCACGATCACGCGCAGCTTTCAAGGTTGCCTTGGTACGATCCGTCAGCTTTTTATCAGTAGTCAGCAAGGTCCCGTCCAAGTCCAATGCAATCAATTTTATATCTGCCATTATAAGCCCTCCATATAAGCTATAACCGACTGGTCTTTATGGTGACCAATCACAGTCTCTGCTAATTCTAAAATTTCTGGTCGTGCATTTTCAGGAGCTACAGGATATCCCACAACCTGCATCATATGCAAGTCATTTAGATTGTCTCCAAAAGCCAGAACCTGATCCATTGTGATACCAAGTTTTTTAGCTAATTCAACAATGGCCACACCCTTATCGACATAGTCCAGAACAATATCAATGGATTCAAAGCCAGTTGTCATGGCCTTAACACCAGGGACATTTTCGTTTACCCAAGCTTCCCCAGCTTCTAGCGTTTCTTCTGTGAAGTTGGTTGTAAATTTGAAAATATCATCTGTGATAGCTTCTAAACTCGCTACTTTTTGAATATTTTCATTATAGTGCTGACTCACTTTTAAATAGGTCTCATCAACCGTATCTAGAACATAAGCTCCCTTTTTTCCCGTCAAGAGCAGTTTATTGATATCTACATAAGGTGACGTTTTCAGCTTTTCAAAAGTTGATAGATAAAAGTCACGAGACATAGTCGCTTCATACAAGTCCTGACCTTGATACTCTACTAAACTGCCATTTTCCGCGATGAAAATAATGTCATCACGAACATCAGCAAATAATTTTTCTAGAGACAGAAATCCGCGCCCTGAAGCTACCGCAAAGTAAATCCCTTTTTCCTTATAGGAAGCTAAGAGAGACTTGAGACGATCCATATCAAAACGCCCATTCCCATCTAGGAAGGTTCCGTCCATATCCGTTGCTACTAGTTTAATTGTCATCCTTCAATACTTTCTAAATCTTTTAACTTCACCGAAACAATTTTTGAGACACCTGATTCTTGCATAGTCACTCCATAGATAGAATCAGCCGCTGCCATGGTTCCCTTACGGTGGGTCACAACGATAAACTGGCTGTCCTTGTCAAAGCGGTTGAGGTAATCCCCAAAACGCTTAACATTAGCTTCATCTAGTGCAGCCTCTACCTCATCCAAGATGACAAATGGGATAGTCTTAACTCGAATGATAGAGAAAAGCAAAGCTAGAGCTGACAGGGCTTTTTCACCACCACTCATAAGGTTAAGCGACTGGATTTTCTTACCTGGAGGTTGAACAGAAATCTCAACCCCAGCTGTCAGCAGGTCTCCCTCAGTCAAAATCAGGTCCGCCTGACCTCCGCCAAACATCTGCTTAAAGGTCACTTTGAAAGACTCACGAATAGCTTCAAAAGTGGTTTTAAAGCGTTCCTTAACCTCATCATTCATCTCTGTAATGGTTTCAAGGAGCAAATTTTTCGCTGACAAAATATCATCTCGCTGACTATTTAGAAAGTCCAGACGGTTGTGCACTTCTTCGTACTGGTCAATAGCTTCCAAGTTGACAGGTCCCAGTGAGCGAATAGCCTTCTCTAAATCCTTAACCTCTTGCTCTGCCAGATTGAGGTTTTCCAATTCATGTGCCTTTTCTAGTGCTTCAGTATAGCTAATCTGATACTGGTCTGTTAATTGACTTTGTAAATAGCGCAAGCGCTCGCTGACCTTCTCTTTCTTAGCTTCAGCACGTGTTTGCTTGCGAATCCACTCCTCATTCTGCTGGCGAGCCTGATCCAAATGACTTGCAATATCATCCAGTTGACCTTCAATATCATCCAACTCAAACTGCTTGCGAATCAGACCTTGTTGGAGGTTTGTTTTCTGCATTTTGGCTTCTTCGGCCTGTTGACTGAGCAAATCCGTATCAACTTTCTCAAGATTGTCAACCTTTTCTTGAAGAAGGCGCTGGATTTCTTCTTGCTCAAGATCAAGATTACTTAGTTCCTTACCTAAGCGTTCAATATCAGCAACTTCGTAACGTTTTTGCCCTTGCAGTTCTGTCTTAAGTAAGCGAGCTTGCGCTAGCTCTTCTTGCAAGTTCTGATAACGTTCTTGGATGGCATTTTTGTTAGACTTAATCTCTTCAATCTCAGCTTCCAGATTTTGCTTTTCATTGGCAATGGTAGCAAGGCGTGCTTGGCATTTTTCCTTATCTGCTTGCCAATCTCCGTCAGAAAGACGATCTAATTCCTCTTCTTGAAGTTTCCAAAGAGTTTCTAGTTCTTCAACTTGCTGACTGGTCTGCTGATAAGCGAGGGCCAAGCCCTGCTCCTGAATACGAGCCTGCTCTCCTTGAGATTTGATTTCTTCTAATCTTTCTGTCAATCTAGCCATCTCATCTTGCAAGGTCTTCAAAGACGCTTCTTCTGAACGAAAACTTGCTTCTTCTTCAGCAATTTCTTTTTGTAATTGCTCCAGTTCTGGCTTGATAAAAATGCTGTTATTCTGGCGATTAGCACCACCCGCATAGGAACCACCTGTGCGCAACTCTGTACCGTCCAATGTCACCATACGAACCTGATAACGAACCTGGCGAGCAGCTGCACGCGCATGTTCTACGGTATCAAAAATAGCCGTCGTAGCTAGCAAGTTCTTGAAAATAGCTTCCAGTCTAGTATCGAATGTCACCAACTCATCTGCCATACCCAGAAATCCTGGACTTGCAGCAATAGCATCTTGATTCTGACTAGAAATCGTACGCGCCTTGATAGTCGTTAAAGGAAGGAAGGTTGCACGACCAGCTCTATTTCGTTTGAGGAAATCAATCGCCTTGGTTGCCGCCTCTTCATCTTCTACGATGATATGCTGACTGCTGGCTCCTAGCGCAATCTCTAGAGCAGTTTGATAATGCACATCAAAGGCCAGGTGCTCACTAACTGCTCCAATAATCCCACCAAGGCGGTCTTTTTCTTGGAGAACACTCTTAACACCTGCATAAAAGTTACTATGATTTCTCAGGATATTTTCCAAACTTTGGGCTCTAGCTTGCTTGTTTTTGAGACTATCCAGACGGTCAAAAAGTTGACTTTGTTGAGCTTGATAGGAAGTTTTCTGCTCCTCTTGCTCCTTGGCACAGATTTGATAGTCGGCCAGTAATTTCTGAACCTGCTCCTTGGCAGTTTCAAGCTCTTCTTTTTGATGACTAGCCTTCTCTTTAGCTGTATCTAACTGTTCTTTCAGCTTTTCTAATTGATCTGCTTGTTTTTGAGAAAGCTGACGACTATTTTCCAACTCATTCTCAATACGGGTCAGTTGGTTTGAGACATCCGCTTCTTCTTGTAAAAGAGCTACAAAGCGTTCACGCAAGAGCTCAATCATCTGATCAGGATCATCTGAAAAAGCTAGTAATTCAGCTTCTAATCGATTCAGTTTTTGATTATTTTGAACTAGATTTTCATCTAAAAGTGCTAAAGAGCTTTCCTTATCAGATTTTTCTTTGCTGAGTGAATTTCTCTTATCCTCTAAAGCAGCCAAACGGGCTTGTGCTTCCTGTTGATTCAGGGCTACTTGCTCAGATTCTAGTTTCGACAGGGCTAATTTTCTCTCTAAATCACTAATCAGACTAGTCAAGTCCATCAAACTTCCTTGGTCTTTGGCCATTTCAGCCTGTAAATCTTGGCGTTGCTTTTTAAGAGTTTGATTTTCTTCCTCTAGTTTTTCACGCTTTTGGTAATAGCTAGTTAAGAGTTCCTGAACCTGAGCCAACTCTTCTTCTGTCGACTCTAGTTCAGCCTTATTATCCTTGATTTGAGCAACCAGCACGTCTAAATAAATAGCCTTGCGTTGACCTTCCAAATCTAAAAACTTTCGGGCATTCTCAGCTTGCTTCTCAAGAGGCTTTATTTGATTATCCAACTCGTAGATAATGTCCTCTAAACGATCTAGATTGTCCTGAGTTTGCTGCAGTTTGCTTTCTGTTTCTTTTCTGCGAGTCTTGTATTTCAAAACTCCTGCAGCTTCTTCGAAAATGGCACGACGTTCCTCAGGCTTGGAGTTGAAAATCTCCTCAACCTTCCCTTGGGAAATAATGGAGAAGGAATCTCGTCCCAAACCTGTATCCAAGAAAAGGTCATGAATATCACGCAGACGGACTTTCTTACCGTCAATCTTGTATTCGCTATCTCCGCTACGATAGATATGACGTTCGACCCTGATTTCTTGACCAGCATCCTTGATAAATCCGTCATGATTATCCAGAGTCACAACTACAGAAGCATAATTGAGCGGTTTGCGACTTTCTGTTCCAGCAAAGATGACATCCGGCATCTTGCCCCCACGGAGACTCTTGACACTGGACTCCCCCAAGGCCCAACGCAGACTTTCTGTAATATTCGACTTTCCAGATCCATTGGGTCCAACAACTGCCGTCACACCTTGGTCAAAGACGACCTTAGTCTTGTCAGCAAAAGACTTGAATCCCTGAATTTCGATTTCCTTTAAATACATGAATCCAGCCCTTTCTCAACGGCATTTTTGGCAGCTTCCTGCTCTGCTAATTTCTTAGAACGACCTTGACCTTGACCAATGCTCTTGCCTTCGACAAGAACTTCCACATCAAAGACCTTATCATGGGCAGGACCCGTTTCAGAAATAACCTGATAACGGATAGCCACATCGCCATTGACCTGAAGTAACTCTTGAAGATGAGTTTTGTAGTCTGTAATCATCTCAAACTCACCTGCTTCAACCTTAGGAATCATGACTTGATAGATAAATTCCTTGACCTTGGCCACATCCTTGTCCAAAAGGAGAGCACCAAGAAAGGCTTCGAAGGCATCACCAAGAATGGTGTCACGATTGCGACCACCAGATTTTTCTTCTCCTTTACCAAGTTTTATAAATTGGTCAAACTGGCAATCACGCGCAAAACCAGCCAAACTCTCCTCTCGGACAATCATGGCACGGAGTTTAGACAAGTCACCCTCAGGCTTTTTAGGATATTTTTTATACAGATATTCTGAAATCAATAACTGTAGAACAGCGTCTCCTAAAAATTCCAAGCGTTCATTGTGTGAAATTTTTAAGAGGCGGTGCTCATTGGCATAACTTGTATGAGTAAAGGCAGTTTCCAATAAGTTTTTGTCTGCAAATTCGATTGCAAAATGATTCTTTAGTACAGTTTGTAATTCTTTCATACCAACCTCTTTCTAACTGATAACAGTCCTTTTTATTATATCAAAAAAAGCCCCCTGAGTCACTTTAAAACGGGAGAAAACAAGAGACTAAAGGGAACTTATCGACTACTATTAAAATGGAAAAATATTAGAATAACGGGTAAAAGTTATTTACTTTAAGCTACCAGCCAAGGGAAATCGTTTCAAACTGACAACCTAAGCGTCGCAATTCTTTTTGACGATCCTCATAGTAGGGGAGGGAAATGCCTGTGATGGTCACATGGGGCAGGTCTTTCAAATGGAGGCTGACAGACGAGGTGAAGTGATAGACCTGAACGAACTCGTATTCTTGAAAGAGTTGGGCTAGAACATCTTCAAAGATCAGCTCCGTCTCCAAGTAAGTCACGTTTGGAATAGTGAAGGTTTCCTTTGGATGAGGCAGATAGAGATCAATTGCCAAAGCCTTGGCATAGGTACTGATAAAACGGATGGAGATCTGATCGTCCTCTTCAGAGAACTTTTGCCCCAACAGGACCTTGACCGTCTTACCATTTGAGACGGGTGCTTGTGGCAGGTCAAAAAAATGCTCCAGATAAACAAGCTTTTCTCTAGCTACGACATGGTAGTCACTGCGATAGAGGGTATAGTGCTTTTCCGTCCGCTCAATCAAGTCATCTCTGGTCAAGCCCAAAGGTCCCACCTGAATAGGTTGAAGAGGGAGGGCATACATTCCCAAAGGGTAAATATCCGCATAGCCATCATCAAAACTCATGAGGTGTTGGTAGGTCGAACTAGCAACCAAGTCCAGAATCAAGCTATTGTCAAAACTAGCATAAAAGATAGTGTCATAGTCGCCGGCAAGCTCCTGACAAATCTGAGCCAAGTCCTCTGCCGTCTGAGGATAGTGAGCATGGTCAAAATCCTTGGCATAATGCTCCTGACGGGCATTTTTGACAGGACTGACATAAAGGCTGACAAATTCCTGATCAGGATAGAGGCTCTTGATATGCTGGGCAATCTTGGCCTGCAAGGGCGTTGTGGCAATGATGAGGTGTTTCATTTCTTTGATTCTCCTAGGTAGTGATGGTGCAGCAAGGTCTCAACGACTTCAAAGTCCAAGGCATCGTCGATATCATAAGAATAGAGTTTGGGCATTTCATAGGCTACTGTCTTATCTGTGTAAAAGGTCTCGTCTCGTAGGTAACGGTCCTTGCGAGAAATCCAGATACTACCGTTAGGATAGTAATAGACAGGCTCTTTTTGCCGAGCATAGTGCTTGGAAACGTGAGGCGGGCGGATAAATGACGACTCCGCTAACTGCAAGAAAAGACTACGACTCTTGTCCGCCTTAACACAGGAAATCAAATGGTCGGCGCCAGACTGACAGTAGAGCTGGTAGGAATCGATAAGATGCTCCACCTCCCTCAAGGGTGAGGTCACCTGTAGATTCACAAAGACCTGCTCTTCTTCAAAGGGCTGTAAAAAGTCTCGTAAGGTTTCTAAACTAGAGGTTGTGGATAGGGCCAATTCTTTTGGTCTATGGACACAACGAATCTCTGGATAGGCTTGACGACAGAGTTCTAGATAGGCTAGTGAGTCTGATGAGATCCAGATTTCACTAAATAGCTTAGAAGCTAGAGCGACTTCGATGGTATAGAAAACCAAGGGTTTGCCTGCAAGCGGTTTGATATTTTTATCCACTAAGCCGCGTGAACCCGAACGGATCAAAATGACGGCTATGGGTTTAGATGTTGTTTTCATATAGTCTTCCTAGAAATGAGATAAACAGGGCAGATAGGGTAGTGATGATGCTATTTAACCAGGGATTAGGGTTGGCAAAAAGGCCACTGTAATGATAGAGAACCAAGGCTCCTAGACTAAAAACCAGATAGATTTTGGCTAACTGTAAGTTCGGTCTTTTGAGAAGTAAGACCAAGAGGTACAAACCACCTATCACACCTAGTGTCAAGCCCATAAAGCCGTTAATCCATTCGTAGATGGAGTAGATTTCTGCATTCATGAGCAAGAGGCAGAGGAGCCAGGACAGACCTGCTAAGACAAAGGATAGAATACTTGGCGACCAGCGAATCTTTGACCAAGCAAAATCCAACTTCAAGCAGGTCACGATTGCATTCATACTGGATGAAACTGTGGATTGGCCTGCTGCCAAGAGAGCCAGCATGATAAAACTGCCAAACCAAGGCGCCAGACCTTCCCGAGCGTAAGCAATGAGAACAGGATTGGTCGATGTGGTAGCAAAATTTTCCTGACGAATCAAGCAGCCAATCAGATACAGTAAACTAGCAATCCCAAAGGACAAAAGTCCCTGTATCCATAAGATTTTTCCAATCTTCTGACGCCCCATTTTGCTATTAAAACGTTGGACGATATCCTGCGAAGAAACGTAGGAAAACAAGCTACTAAAACCTGCTCCTGCAACTAAGATAAAGACCGTCTTCCCATCCAGCGTCTCTGCAAAGTGAGATAGCTGTTGACTGCTATTCACGACTAAACCAGATTGGGCAATTCTTGGTAGAAAGAGGGCCAATATAGCCAGTAGGACCAAGCCTTGAAAGAAGTCCGTCCACAGCACAACCAAGAGACCACCCCTTGCCAGATAATAGACCGTCAAGAGAAGGAGTAAACCTGACAAGACCAGCTGATTGATGAGGATAAAAGGCTCTAAGGCCTGAGACAACAAGTAGGTCACCACTGCTATTCGCCCCAACTGGTAGAGGATGAAAAGACCTGAGGCCAGTGAACGAATGCCAGTCGATTGAAACTTGTCCTCTAAAAGATGATAGGCTGTCTCATAGTTTCCCTTTTGATAGAGGGGCAGAAAATAGCGATGAGCTAGTGGAATGGCTAGAAAGATGCCACATTGGGCAAACCAGAGATAGGACCTGCCTGTATAGGCATTCCCCACCAGAGTCAGAAAGGAAATGGGACTGAGCAAGGTCGCAAAGACTGAGAAGGCCAAAACTGTCACTGGAACAGCTTTCTTAACCTGATAATAGTCCTCTTCGCTCCCTTTTTTCCAATAGGCAATCAAGGAAATCAAGCAGAAATAGAGCAATAGGGTGACTAGAATTCCCAACATCCTAGAAGTTCCTATCTAGTAGTTCGCGATAGCTTTGGGCCACTGTCCCTAGTGAATAGTGAGCCGCTAGGGCGATATTTTCTGCATTTGACTGGCGATAGCCCGTCTGCTCCATCTCTTCTATCTTTTGGATCAACTCTGATTTAGTTTTAAACAAGTTGATGGCATTGGACTGGCCAGCATAAAAACGATGAGCAATATCAACATCTGATAGCAAGGCTAGTAAACCATGGCTCAAAGCTTCTACACAGGCATTTGAAAATAACTCAGTATAACTAGCAGACAGATAGCATTGGTGCAGATGATAAGGCACTTCGTTAACGATACCTTTTAATTGAATTATTGGTGGAAGGTTATACTGATTCCGAAGTTGCTGTAATCTTTTTTCCGATCCACCATAAAAGGTAATATGAACATTTGAGCCGCGTTTATACAATTCCGTAAAAACTTCAATAACCAGATCAATATTCTTTATTTCCTCCATATGCCCTACTAAACAATAGTCTAAAATAGGACCAATATCTTTAACTTCCCCTTTCTTTTCTGTAAAAATGGGAGCTAAAAATCTCGCGTTATAATCTAGTTGACGCAATGATTCTGTTAGCGATTCACTTGCAACTAGATAGTTATTCTTTTTCCTTAAATTAGCATGTGATATATTCATTAAAACATTTGAATGAATCACTTCATAGTAATTCTTACCAGTGTTTTCCATATATCTCCATAGACTAGGCTTTGGTATACTTTGTTGATCGCGAATAATTAAGTCTGTATCCTGAGCTATATCAACCAAAAATTTGATAAGTAAATCTTCTTCAGAGTAAATAACTCCATCTTTTCGAAAAATATATTCAGGATAAAATAAAGAAACAGGAGAAGGTTCTATGAATGGGTCTATGAAACGTCCCTCGAGCGCTAAGTCTCCGTTTTTATGAAACCACTGTAACTCTTTTTTCTTAAAACTCTCAAACAGAAATGGACCACTTGTATAATAGTAACGACCTGAGCCATCTCCTAACGTAAGAGAAGAGACAAAACCATCTGCAGTGAGTTCAAGCGTATCACTATCTGATAAATTGAGAGTTTCAGGCTTAACCGATAAGGAATCATGCCCTATATCGGAAAAACTATGAGGAACACAGATTAATTCCTTTTCTAAAAATCCAAGTTTTTTTAAATCAGCTTTCCAGTCAGGTCTAACTTGAGGATTTGTCAGAAGATGGAGATAATCTATTCCTAGATATCTTGCTATACGTGCTCGATAAAACTGAGTAGTTTCAAAACCATATCTCTGTATTTCTGTAAAAGAATGAAGCGTAATAATTCTTGACATATTTCTCTCCCCTATTTTCATTTGACAAAAGTGAAAAATCTCCCCTCACAAAAGGGAGAAAAGATTTTTCATCTCTTAAAATTGAAGTTCTGATAGAGTTACTTTAAAATAATAATTTTCTATCAGTATCATCAAATCTCGATATAAAATAATTTCTTATAAAAATTCCAAATATAGTAGTATAGAATATTTTATTTAGAAGCTATTAAAAATCAAATCATGCTCAATAATCTATTTGAAAATAATTAAATAGATGCCCTGAATGATTACATAGATAACATAACATTGAGATTATTCTGATTCTTCTTTTTTCTTAAATAACCCTAATGCCAATCCTGTTACCATAGCTAGTAATCCCATAGTTGATCCATTAGTATCTTTTTCTGTACCAGTATTTGGTAGTTTTTCTTCTGATGTCTTTGATTCTGGCTGGATACTATTTGAATTTTCTGGTTTTGGTTCTGGCTTAGGCTCTGGTTTAGGCTCTGGCTTAGGCTCTGGTTTAGGCTCTGGTTTTGGTTCTGGCTTAGGCTCTGGTTTAGGCTCTGGTTTTGGTTCTGGCTTAGGCTCTGGTTTTGGTTCTGGCTTAGGCTCTGGTTTTGGTTCTGGCTTAGGCTCTGGTACGGCTTTTTCCAGAATGTAAACATAAGTGACTTCAAGAGTTTGACCTGCTACAACCTTGCCTGTTTCATCACCTTTAGTACTTTGAGGAACCAGTTTATATACTTTACCATCTGCTGTAGTTATGCTTGTTGGTTTTTGATCTCTTGTATCGTAGTCAGTTCCGGCTTTGGCATTATCAGTATCCGTAACCGTTGGAGTCACTGGTTGTTGATTTTCATTGGTTCCTTGAAGAGGATTGCCTTCTGTATCAACATAATGAACAAGGACTGAACCGGCTTTTTCATAGACATAGGTTACTTCTGTTGTTCCTTCTACTACGTCTCCTGTTTCAGGTTTAGAACCGTCTTTAAGAGCTTTTTCTGTTAAGTAGTAAACAATTCCGGATTTTTCGATTTTCTCTGGTTTATT